>JBBRJI010000059.1:0-14436 GCA_038219625.1 Pirellulales bacterium
GCCTTGCCGACCGTTGCGAAATCCAGCTCGCTTATGCGATCGGTGTCAGCAAACCGGTTAGCGTCCGCGTTGACACGCAGGATTCCGGCAAGGTTAGCGATGAACGCATTTGTGAAGTCGTTCAAACGTTTTACGATTTGACACCGCGCGGGATCATCGAGTACTTGGATCTTCGACGACCCATCTACAGCAAGACTGCCGCTGGCGGGCACTTCGGTCGATCGGAACCTGAATTCACATGGGAAAACACTTCGAACGCTGCCAAACTCGCGGCCGCAGTTCGTGGCTAGACTAGATAATACTCGGGGGCTTTTTCTTCGCCCTCGGCCATGCGCCGAGGGTTTTTTCTTTTAGCCAACATGCAAAGCCCACCCAGCATGGTCTCTCGCAACCTTGCGTTCATCAAGATTGCAATTCTTGCTGCAATCGTTGTTTGGTTGATTGCCACATTTCCCAAGAAGAATTGGGATACATTGGTTCAGCAGGACAAGAATTGGTTTCTGCTCGGCCAAGCATTTATCGTCATCCTGGTCGCGCACTTGTTTAGTTTTTGGCGATGGAAAATCCTGGTTCAATCGCTAGGGGTGCCCTTTAGCCTGGCGGAGGCAATCCGACTGGGTTTTCTTGGTACACTCCTGAACATGGTCAGTGTAGGTTCTGTTGGCGGTGATGTCTTTAAAGCAATTGAGGCGGCTCGAAAGGCGGAAAAGAAAAGAGCCGAAGTGGTCGCGTCGGTTTTGGTAGATCGCGCCCTTGGTTTGTTGGGACTAGTCATCGTTGCCGGAATTGGGCTATCGATTGCGACATCGTTGTCTCAAACGATGCGATGGATCTGGATGGGTGCTGTTATTCTGAGTTGTGTTGGAGTGGCAGTCCTCTTTTCAATCGTGCTTTTCGGCCACAGGGTCCCCATTCTATGGATCAATCGCATTCCGCTCGCTGGACACATTCTCCATCGAGTAGCTCACGCTTGCATGGTCTTTCAGGGAAGGTCAAGATTGGTTCTGGAACTGTTGGGATTGAGTTTGATGGTACACGTCAGCTTCACCGTCGCATGCGCGTTGATTTCGAACTCGCTGTACGCAGAAGCGCCGACCATTGCGGAGCACTTCATGACCATTCCGCCGGCCATGGCTGCCGCTACATTGCCGCTTACGCCTGGCGGAGTTGGCGTACAAGAGATGGCTATCGACAATCTGTTTCGGGAGTTGCCCAATTTGCCGGTCGCGTATTCAGGTTTGATCGTGGCCGGCGTGCTTCGCGCGTTGTTGATTTGCGTTGCACTGATTGGGGCAGTTTTTTACTTTACGGGAATTGGTAAGAAGTAGACACTCGCGGTGTCCAACGATTAGTTGATTTCGCTTTCGGGGCGTTTGGTCAGGTGGAGTTGCAGGTAGTTAGCCCTTTCGATATTTCGATCTGTGACACTCAGTTTGTGGCCGCAGAGTTTTTGAAGATGAGCCGGTTGGGTGTGAATAAAGAGCTTGTTCACCGTCGGAATTTTGACGTCTGCGATCAAACCTAGATTGACTCCCATGCGGACCTTGCTCAAGTAGTGCATTGTCTCTTCGCTGCTGATCTTCTTGGCGGTACAGAGAATTCCTAAAGCCCGACTCACATTGTCGTGCAAGTCTTGTCGGTTTTCGCTCACGAGGAACTCCCTGGCTTTTCGCTCGTAGTTAATTAGCCGAGGGACCACTTCACGCACTTTGGCAACAAGTGCTAATTCATTTTTGCCGAGGGTTGTCTGATTGCTGATCTGGTAGAAATCCCCCATGAATTGCGAGCCTTCGCCGAACAGGCCCCGCACAGCTACGTTGATTTTATTCAGAGCCCGAAAGACTTTTTCGATTTGTTTGGTGGCGACCAGAGCCGGCAAATGCAACATGACGCTGACTCGCAAGCCGGTGCCAACGTTGGTCGGACATGCGGTCAAGTATCCGAGTCGTTTGTTGAACGAGTAGGTCAATTTGCTCTCGAGTTGATTGTCGAGTTGATCCATGCGTTGCCATGCCGCCTCAAGGTCCAAACCACTTTGCATGACTTGGAGACGCAGGTGATCTTCCTCGTTGACCATGATGCTAAAGCGTTCGTTTGGATCGAGAATAACGGCTCTCGCTCCCTGGCTTTCGCTTAGCTCGTGGCTGATCAATTGCCGCTCCATCAAGAATTGGCGATCCAAGTCGCCGAGTTTGGCAACGTCGACATACTCGGAATCGGCAGACAAAGGGAGAGAATCCAAAGCTCGGTGAACGGACGCCGCGATGTCAATACGGTCTTTGGGCGTGCACTTGCGGATGAACGGAAACTCAGACA
This sequence comes from Pirellulales bacterium, assembly GCA_038219625.1. Taxonomy (GTDB): domain Bacteria; phylum Planctomycetota; class Planctomycetia; order Pirellulales; family Pirellulaceae; genus JBKCUI01. The sequence goes on from JBBRJI010000059.1 coordinate 2,317, forward strand.
GGTTACGAGCCAAGCGTATCCGGCTGCTCATTACGATGTCCGATTCCGGCCCTTGGCCACGCATCCATTCGCTGCTTTGGTTAGCTAGTTCCTCAAGTTTCACGGTCGATGTTTTCGTTGGAGTAGCGGAGTTCAGGTTTAAGTATATCGCAAACAAGTAAGCGGTTGAGTTGGGTAAATCATGCTATCGGCGGATCCGATTGAAAATCATCGTCTAGATCCTCTACGGTTTCTTCGCTCCAGGAGGATTCGTCTCCCGATTCTACAGCAGATATCTTATCGCGCAATCGGCTGGCCGTTTCGTAGTCTTCCTTCTCGATTGCTTCTTTCATCTCGACCTTAAGCTGCATTAAGCGATGCTGACGCTCTGGGGAGCCGGTTTGGTTGGTTGGCACTTTGCCCATATGTTGCAAAGCACCATGGATATTGACAAGCAACGGCTCCAAACCCTCTTCAAAAGCTACATAATCATAGGCACAACCCAGCCTGCCACCTTTGCGGAAGTCGGCAAAAGTAATGCCGCATATTGGGCAAGTTTTCTTATCGACGGTCGCAATTTCCTCGGCTTCCTTTTCGATTTTGAGCTGTTTGGCGAGCATGCTTGAAAGAGCCGATGCCGGCGTAGCGGTCCCCTCGTTGGACAAAAACGTCCTTGCATGCTCCTCACATAAGTGCAGGACGCTCGGGCCATTCGGCTCGGTAAGCTCCGTAATATGGAATGTTGCTGGTTTTTCGCAGTGTTGGCACTTCATCTTGAATTCTCTTGCGTGCTGGTTCGCGGTAAACTACTTCACTGGTAGTATAGGCATCTTAGGCCGATCCGGCGATGCGGTTAGGGCAATGATTCTCGTGCGATTGAAAGCTAACTCGATAGGATGAGTGCATTTCCTAGTTTTGAAGAATATCTGACGTTGTCCTCCAAATTCGATTTGGTTCCGGTTTACAGACGTCTTTTGAGCGATCATTTGACCCCCGTTTCCGCCTTTCGCTTGCTGGACGACGGTCATAGCCCCGCTTGCCTTTTTGAAAGTGTTATTGGGGGCGAGAAAATCGGTCGGTACAGCTTTATCGCAATCGGCCCACGATCCCGTGCGGTTGCCTTTCGAAATGAAGTGGAATGGCATCACAATGGTGAAACGATCCGTCAGACAGTTTCTGACCCGTTAGCATTCTTGCGAGAAAAACTTGGCAACTTGTCCGTCGCGAGCCTGCCCGATTTGCCTCCCTTCGTAGGCGGAGCGATTGGCTACGCCGCGTACGATGTCGTGCGCTACGTCGAAAAACTCCCAAACTCGCCCCCAGATGATAGACACTTGCCCGATTTGGATTTCGGTTTCTATGATTTGATGGTGGTGTTCGATAACGTCAATAAGACGGTCATGGTCCTTAATCTGGTGCCCAGGTCCGCCACCGGCAACGACAAAGCAGCGTACGATGCTGCCGTTCATCGCATCAACGAAGTAACCGATAGAATCAGTCAGTCGATACCGGCAATTCCAGCGGCTGACATCGTTCTCGGCCTAGCACCGACCATTCAGCCAAAATCCAATTTCACGCAAGCCGAGTTCGAATCCGCGGTCCTCAAATGCCGCGAGTACATTCAGGCCGGAGATATTTTTCAAGTCGTGTTGAGCCAACGCTTTGAAATCGAAAGCGATTGCGAGCCGTTGGAAGTGTATCGCTCGTTGCGAGTAATCAACCCGAGCCCGTTTATGTTCCTCGTTCGAACTCCGTCCTGTACGCTCGTTGGCAGCAGTCCCGAGGTCATGTCACGTGTCGTGGACCGCGTTGCGACGGTTCGCCCTTTGGCAGGCACGCGCCCTCGAGGAAAGACAGCGGAGGAAGACGAACAGTTCGCTCGCGAATTGCTGGCAGACCCAAAGGAGCGAGCCGAGCATGTGATGTTGGTTGATCTCGGGCGAAACGATATCGGCCGCGTTGCAAAATTTGGCTCCGTCCGATTGAGCGATTTGATGGTAGTGGAGCATTATTCGCATGTTATGCACATTTCATCCAACGTGACTGGCATCCTGCGTGACGACATGGATGCCATGGACGCCTTCAAAGCCTGCCTACCCGCTGGGACCGTCAGTGGTGCTCCAAAAGTTCGCGCGATGGAGATCATCGATGAACTGGAGCCAACGCGACGCGGCCCGTATGCAGGCGCCGTCGGCTACTTTGACTACCGCGGAAATATGGACACATGCATCACGCTACGCACGATGGTGATGTGCGATGGCAAGATCTATATCCAAGCAGGCGCAGGCTTAGTCGCCGATAGTGACCCAACCAGCGAATACCAAGAGACGGTCAACAAAGCCAAAGCCTTAATCACCGCCGTCGAAGCAACGATAACAAGACTCCGTGTCGAAAATCATGGCACGATGTGACTACGTAACTACGGAACTACGTAACTACGAGCGACCCGAGAGGCGGTGATTTTATTCGCACAATGCAAAACATTGTCGCCTTCTGCTCCGCAAAAGTGCGTTAAGGCGAGGGGCCGTTTGAAATCTACCTATAAACTGTGTGGCACGCTCTGAGGCTGTGACTTTATAGTACCAATCACACTCCGTGTGATTTCCGCGGTTAAAAACCTGCGATGTCTGAGGCAACATCACACGGAGTGTGATGGGTACTTTCTTCGGATTCAAAAAGTCACAGCCTCTCTGAGGTACGAAGGGCGTGGTGAATCGCTAGAGGCATTTGCCACACTTCCCACGCCCATCGCTAATCGCTTTGGGCGTGCCACAAGATGGCCTAGTAGTCTCCTGTCTGCCGCTCGCCTAACGAGACGCACTTTCGCGGAGCGAAAGACGACACTTGTGGACGAGCGAGGCCCTTCGCTCGTTGGCACACAAAACCTGAGCGAGGGCCTCGCTCAGCCACGAGCTGATAAATTCGCAGCCTAGGAGCGAAAGGCGACAATATCCCCGACCGTGCCGATCATGGCGATGGGGCTTTTCTGTATGGAATTTGCTGGGTTGAGTCTACTTGGGCAAATCCACACGCATCCAAAACGGATGCTTTCGGTCGGCCCGCCCACGTACATCTTCGAGAATGACTCGGGTTTCAGGCTTTGGATCTCTTCGATCCCGATTCCCTTTGATCAAGAGAGTGATCGGCTTTTCGAAATCGACCATTTCTGGCGAAAGCCAAATGGAATAGTTTTTTGCGGGGACCGTTTCCATACTAACCGTGTTTGTCTGTTTGTTGATCGCGGAACTGATCTGATATCCCGGTCCTGGCTTTGTGGAGGCTAAAAACAGCAAGGGATGAATGAGCTTTTCCTTGAATAGTTCTTTCGTTTCGAACCACCAAAAGAAACGATCACCAGCGCGAAGGGTAGTTGCCGAAAAATCCTTTGGGAACGGAGTTCGAACCCGGGCAGGAAAACTCATCCAGTTCATGATTCGGGGCAGTTCCTCTTGGAAATGATCTGGTTTTCGCCCGTTATAGAGTGTTACTAAACAGTCGATTTGTTTACGACTCAACATTTTGTCCCACTCCTTTCCATTCGCTTCTGTGAACTTGTCCAATTCTCCAGCAACAAAATAAGTGGGAATGTACTCGGCACTGCTCCCGTAGTGAATCACGTATTTGCGGGCTTCACCGCTGATCAAAATGCATCCCGCCCACAGGTCTGGGTGGGCCAAAGCAATATCCCATGCAGCAACCGCGCCCATGAAGTGGCCTGAAAGAAAGACTCGGTCGGAATCAATGCTAAACCTTCGCATCGCATCCCGAAGGGGCGCCAAGATCATGGCGTGTTCATTCTCTGTGAAGTTGTAACTGGGTTGTTTGGGCTCGGCCCAATCGGGCGAGACAACGATATAACCTCGCCTGGAAGCTTCTCCAAAACAACGTTTGGCTTCCGGCGAATACTGCCCTGCCCACCACGCGATTTGCCATTCCATATTCGTCGACTCACCTGGCAACGTGAAGACGCAAGGATAACGACGAAATGGATTGTATTCGGGTGGCAGTTGGACGATGTACCGTGATGATTTCCCGATCATATCCCCACCCAATGGAACCTCAATCGCAAAGCGACCCGAAATGGTTGATTCGATTGGCGGCTGAGAACTGTCTGGCGGGTTAATGGTAATAGGCACAGCGGCAGACTCTGGGGTGGGCAATGGAGGAGCCATGTTCGCAACGATCTTGGCTACCAAATCCGGAGTGCCTGACTCCAACTTGGTTAGCTCTTGAACGATCTGATCGTCTCGCAACGGTTTGGAAAGATACTCCGTGATAAGCCGCCGCGCTTTGACTCCTGCAGCAACCACGGACGCATTGTCTTTGCCGGCGGTCGGGCCAAAGATCCAGCCGCTAATGGCAAGTGCCCCCAACTGGTCTGGTTTGAGCGTTGTATCGGCTCTTCTGCGTCGGTAGTCGGTGAATCGTAGCGCCGTATCCGCAGTCAGATTGGTAGCGATCTCTGCAAGCAACGATTGCATTTCGGTTTTTGCCGGTCCATCGGAGACTTTTGAAACATCGTCAGCCATCCAAGCTAGCAGCTCGTCGCGATCCTTTTGGCCATTGGCGATCGCCTCCAGTTTGGCAACCGCTTTGAGCTGGGTTTCGATGGAAAGACCAGCCCTTTTGATACTATCGAGAGTGCTTTCCAGAATCAGTTTTCCAAACTGATTCTGGCCCGCATCCTTCGCCAACTCAGCGGCTTCAAAAAGCTGATCAGCGACGTTTTGATCCAAAGACTTCAACTCAGATTTCGTATTTTCCAGTTCTGGAAACTTGAGGATCGCTTCCACCAATACTTGCCGAGCTTCCACAAATCGCTCGGCGGAAATAAAGAGGTTTACGATTTCGAACCAGTCCTTTGATCTGGTAGGGCTAGCGTTCTGAACCAAAATGGCGCGCAGGTCTCTGCCATTGAGACTATTTAAGGAAAGGCGCATGTCCCAATCGTACTCACCCTTGACGCCTTTTAGCCCTTCCACGCGAACGTAGTTTGTCGTCACCTCGGTGATCCCTTGAACGATTGCAATGGGCGCATCCTGAGACCGAATAAAACAAATACGACGCCCAAAAACATCGAACGGCGAACAGTCAATTATCGAACCGTCTGGAACCGCCAGCGCACTCTTAGCGACCATGTTGCCGATAACAATTTTGATTGAGTTATCTTTCGCAGGAACGGCAGCTTCGCAGCGACCAAAGTTCACATACGTTCGTCGCAGCCCGTCATCAAGCACGGTAATCAACAAAGCCTTTGCTTCCGCATGTTGGTTCACGCTGGCTTGAGGCTGAACAACGTATTGAACGGAACTATTTTGGCCTGGCCCCAGCACCATGCCGTCTTCGAGTTTGATCGTTGATTGTTGTCCCGATACGATGCCTACCCCGCATGAGGCAAAAAAAAACGCGAGAATCAATCTTGCGGTCATGGTGAACTTTGGATTGCGACAAGTGAATCGCGATGTGCATTGAACCATAGATAGCATCTCGGAATCGGGCAACACAAACCAAATAGCAACATTCAAACTCAATGCTCTGGTAACTTTTAGCGACCGCCGAAGTATTTTTTCAACGTCTCAGATGCCGCGTCTTTGGTATCCTTGGTCGATGGTCCCGAAGCTGCTTGCTTCGGAAGCTTGATCGGTTCGCGACGGTCAGGTCTTACGAATTTAACGGGTTCAGGAGTCACAGGTTCCACATCCGAGATTTGCGTTCCATCTAACCTAGTTGTATCCTCCATCGCAATTTGGCGAGTGTCAAATTCACTTTCCGCAGAGGGAATCGTTCGGTCGATTTGATCGGCTTCGGATAGCCACGAACCGATGTCGACGCTTTCTCGCGAATCCATACTGCTTTGTTCCGTCATTCGACCAGCTGCTTCTTTTATCGATTGCACTTCTGGCTGTTTCGAATTGGCGATACCAACTTCCATCTGAACTTCAAATTCCAATTGCCCGCACCGAAGTCTATCACCATTCTTCAAAATTTTGGCTTTGTCAGGCGATACCTGCTTTTCGTTAATGAAGGTACCGTTTCGACTCTTCAAGTCGACCAAAAGCAATCGACCGTCCTTCTGAACGATTGCGCAATGTTTGCGACTGATCGACTCACTCTTGGGTCGCAACTGGCACGACTCGCCGCGACCGATAAGGAATTTCTCGTCCTTTATCTGAATCAACTTTCCTTCGTGCGTTCCAGAAAGGACTTTCAGTGAAACCTGCATTGCGGGCCCTTTTTTTAAAGTCTTAATCAATCCTGATTTACAGAATTAACCAAATTTTTACCAAATAACCGAGTACGATTCAACGTACCCTAATACTAATAATAGCCATCAATCAACCGAAAAACCATCGAAATGGATAAAAATCAACCATCCGTTCGGGGGGCTGTCTTGCCTTTTCCAGCGGTCAGAAGATTGCTAATTGAACCGTTTTGCCAGTTGATGGAAAGGAGTTGTGAGGCCCCCAACTTCAAAGTGGCAACAAAAAACTGTACCCAGTCGTCTAGTACCCGGCTGCTAGATTCAATATCGGAATCTGCCTCCAGAAGTGACGCGAAGTCCTTTGCATTTTCCCGCAATTTTTTTTGGTGGTTGGGGTTGGAACCGCCTGGAGCATCAAGAAGACCACACAATTCGGGCGTCGATTGAGAGCGACAGAGAAGAAAGCTGCCATGTTGAAGCAACCCTGTCGCGGATCTGCGTTGAGCACTACCAAGTATTTTAGCGTTACCGATAATTACGTCGACCGGGGACCGCCTTGAAAAACATAAAAAATGCGATGGAATCTTTTCAACCGTCGCTGCACAAGTACATGATTCCGAAAGACGCGCATCCCATCCTAGCTTTTGCAACTGTTCAACAAAGCTCAAGTGGATTGCTCGGTAGAGTGCTTCGTTATGCCCTTTGACGGAATAGTTGGCTCGATTTGGAATGAGGATGCTATACGTCAACTCCCGGTCGTGAACAATTGCCCCGCCGCCGGTTTTTCGCCTTACCCACGGCAGTTCGCTCAGGTGCGGAACTTCCTTTCGATCTTCGATCTGTTGGAAATGACCAATCGAAAGAGTAGGGCGATCCCAGCGATAAACACGAAGAACAACCGGCCATGCTGGCGTCGCGTTTCGTAGCAACGCCTCATCAATGGCCATATTGCTTTCGCCGGATCTAGGTGGATCTACGATGACTAAGCCCTGGACAGAATCGCCCAACTCGTATTCCATTGTTTTGGAAGAATCCACTAGTGATTGCACTGCTTTTTGTAAGCGTCCCAGTCGAGCAAGCGGTCTAATTCGGCTGGGTCGCTCATTTTCACTTTGATGATCCAACCCTCGTTGTAAGGGTCCACACTAAGGCTTTCGAGCTTATCGACCAACTCGGAATGGACTTCGACTACGGTACCGCTAACAGGGCTGTACATGGGGCTAACAGCCTTCACACTTTCGACCTCGCCGAACTCGCTGCCTGCGGTCACGGTTTGACCGATTTTCGGCAACGCCATGAAGACTAGGTCGGTGAGTTCCTCGACGGCAAAGGCGGAGATTCCGATGGTGGCGATGCCTGCGGACTTGTCGGCAACGTAAGCCCATTCGTGTGAATCGCAGTACCGGAGTTGTTCTGGAGTAATGCTCATAACGAAGATGATTTCTTGTAAAAAGGTAACGGAACGATGGCCGCAGAAACTGAGGTACCTCGAATATCAATATCCAAGGTTGTGCCGACAACCGCAACGGCGGGATGTAAATAGGCCATCGCGATCGGTTTGTCCAGCGTTGGGGAAAAACTACCGCTTGTCACTTGACCAACCACGCGAGAATCGGAATCCAACAGGTTCGCACCCTGCCGAGCCGCGCGTCGCCCATCCAAAACCAATCCGACTCGTTTTGATAAAATGTCGCCTTTCGATTTTTGCTCCAAGGCTTCTCGCCCAACGAAATTGCGGTCTTTTAAGTTACATGCGAAGCCTAGTCCCGCTTGATACGGATCGATTGTCTCGTCCAACTCATGGCCGTACAGCGGCATCCCAGCTTCCAGCCTCAGCGTGTCGCGAGCTCCGAGTCCGACGGGTTGAACGCCCATCTCTCTCCCCGACATCATGATGTTTTCCCAAACTCGAGGCGCATCCTCTGCCTTGACAATCAGCTCCAGGCCGTCTTCCCCGGTGTAACCGGTACGCGAGACGATGCAAGGCTTGCTCATTTGTTCAGTTACTTTCGCCCTATAGTATCCTAGCGACAACGCGGAGGCGGGTAACAGAGGCTGGCATATTTCAATTGCCTTTGGCCCTTGAACTGCAATCATGGCGGTTGCGTCCGTCACGTCGTGAAACTCCACATCCGGAAAGTCGGCCAGGTGTGGTTGAAGCCAATTTACGATTTTTGCGCGGTTGCTCGCGTTGACCACCAATAGAAAATAATTCTTGCCGCTTGGGCTTTCCAAGCAACTGACTAGTACGTCATCGAGAATTCCGCCTTCTTCGTTGCAAACGAGCGAGTAGCGAACTTGCCCCGTTTGCATGTCAATGACCCTACGCGTCAACAAATGGTCCAAAAGCTGATCGGCCCGCGGGCCGTCAAAACGAAGCCGTCCCATGTGCGAAATGTCGAAGACTCCAGCCGCGTTGCGCGTCGCATGGTGCTCCGCTACAATTCCAGCGTACTGAATCGGCATCTCATAATTGGCGAACTCCGCCATACGAGCACCGTGCGCTTGGTGCCAAGCATGCAATGGGGTAGCGGAGAGTTGAGAACTCATGGGAAGCTAGTTGCCTTGTCAACGAACAGCGGTCAGGGGCTCTACGAAAAGTCCCTCGACCTTCCTCGCCCCAACATGCCCCAAAGTATAATGAGCGGTGAGGGAACTTCAACTCACGCTCTATGGCGTTAGGACAGGAAGCTGCAAAGATGGGCTTGAACCACGCTCTGAGGGCAGCTCCAAACTAAGAAGAACATCGCTTCCCTACACCATCGCCCGACATCGTGGTCGTTTGCAAAGCCAGCTCCTTTGGCGGCAGCCAGTGCTGCTTGCGTACTTTTCAATGCCAAATCATTAGCTTTTTTTCGCAAAGTGGCTAGATCTTGCTGACTTTCGCCGCAGTTCACTCGGTCCAACTCCTCGAACGCATTACGCCATTGGTTTTGAAGTCCTTCTGCAACCGCACGTAAATCTCCACGCATTTGCGATTCTTTCGTAAGATACTCAATCGCTTGGGCTGCATGGCCAATGGCTAAGGCCGACGTGTGCAGCCCTCCAGCACCACTTCCAGTTCCGTTGGACGAATTGGAATCCGTACTGCGACTGCTGGCTTCCATGACATTTGAAGTTGGGCCATGTAGCACGTTGGAATGATTCGCTGCCACATGCTCAAAACGAACCGGACCGGTGGAGCTCGCATTGAGAGCCATCAGCTCGCTGCTGGGTTCAACGTTAACACCCGTTTGATTCGTTGCGATGGAAAAAAGCAATTCGAGCGACTTAGTCGTAGTGGTGCCTTCCGGCACGCAGTCCACTTCGACCGCCCCAACAACCAGCCAGTCGGCAAAGCGCCCCCCCGTGACCCACGGGCTATAGCCGTCTAAGACCCAGCCCTCGCTAGATCGTGCGGCGCGCAGTGGCGGCTGACTCAAATGCCTGCGGCTGGTTGTCAGATGACTAATACCGACGGTCGCAAACGAGCTGCCGGAATGGATCGACGCTGTCAGCTTGATCTTAGAGAGCTCGTTTTGGCTGGTTTCAATCCTGCGCAAAGCCGCACTTCGTTGCGTCATGATAAAAGCCGTGGTTAGGCAACAACTGGCAAGCCAAGTGTAATACCGAAGCAAATCGCTGCTAGAACCAGAGATCGCGGTTTCGACGGCTGCGCATTTTCGAATCGTCGAAATAGGGAAATCCCCAGGTGCCGTTAGCTTTTTTGCATTGTTTCTCAGCTCGGCTTGCCACTGCTTTCGAGTTACACCACAAACTCGTTCGATCGATTCATCAATCCGGCGCCCAGCTATTTCCGCTAATGAGTTGATAGCTTGCCCTCCAACTTTACCTGTCTTAACACGACGACTCCAAATATGGGCTGGCTTTGAACTATTGGTAACGATCAGGTATAACAATGGCCTGACGTCCGGCTCTTTTGCTTGTAAGCCTCATAGAATACCAGAATCGACTCAAGGGAATTGACGTTTGAAGCCGTTTAAAGCCTTGCCGAACCATTCCCAACACAATCAACGCTACTTTACTTGTAAGTCTTGAATCTTTCAAAGAGACAATCCATGACCCAGATCGAATATTCGCTTGTAAAAGAAGTTGGTAATTCAGGAATTGCGAATGAAATTGATGCGGACTCTCTTTACGACAAATGCATGGCTCTCGCTCGAAACCTGTGGTGGAGTTGGCAGCCAGAGGTAAATAGCCTCTTTCGCGATATTGATCCCATCCGTTGGCGACAATTGGATCATAATCCCATCGCCTTGCTGAGGGAATTCACTCCGGAAAGGTTGGCAATCCGGGCAGGTGAAATGGTTCTCCACAGTCGTGTCAATTACGCCTTTCGTCGCCTGCAGGAGTATCTAGAAAACAAGAACACGTGGGCTCAAAATAACGCGGGTGTCCTCGGAGCCAAACCGGTCGCGTACTTTTCTGCCGAGTTTGGTTTGCATGAATCGTTGCCTGTTTACTCTGGTGGCTTGGGAGTACTCTCTGGCGATCATGTCAAAAGTGCAAGCGGACTCGGAGTGCCGCTGGTTGGGATCGGCCTGTATTACTCGCACGGCTATTTCAAGCAACATTTGAGCGCCGATGGCTACCAACGCGAAGAATACTTCGAAACCAAGGTGGAAGATCTGCCGCTCGAGCCCGCCGTTCTTAGGGATGGAACGCCACTTATGGTTGCAATCGATACTCGCAATGGGCGTCTGCTCGCCAAAGTCTGGAAAGTACAAGTCGGACGAGTCCGTCTTTTTTTGCTTGACTGCAATGTCGAAGGCAATCGTCCAGAAGATCGCGAGTTGACCAGTCGACTCTACGGCGGCGACGAGCGTACTCGCATCCGACAAGAATTGGTTATTGGCGTTGGCGGAGTCAAGGCGCTGCGGGCACTTGGGATCAACCCCGGAGTTTACCATCTCAACGAAGGCCACAGCGCCTTCGTCCCGCTCGAAGTCATGCGTGAAAGAATGGCGGACGACGGCCTCACCTTTGAAGATGCAATGCGAGAGACAGCCGAAGCAACCATTTTCACCACGCATACGCCTGTCCCCGCGGGACACGATCGATTCGCTGCCGGACTGATCGAAGAACACTTGGGACCTCTCCGAGATGCACTGGGAATCAGCTCCGATCGACTGATGGGACTTGGCCGAGTGAACCCCGACGATTCGGGAGAGACCTTTTGCATGACGGTCATTGGATTGAAAATGTCCCGGGCAGCCAACGCGGTGAGCCAATTGCACGGTCACATTTCCCGCCGCATGTGGAAAAACCTATGGCCATCCAGGGAAGAGCGGAATATCCCAATCGGTCATATCACCAATGGAGTGCATATTGAGAGCTGGCTCGCGGCTCAGATGCAACAACTCTACGATCGCCATTTCCCAGCCAATTGGAAGAGCCAAATGGGCGAGCCAGACGTTTGGCAAAACATTCATTCCGTCGATCCAGGCGAACTCTGGGAAACGCACAATGCTCTCAAGAATCTGCTCTTGTCCTTCGTTCGCCGGCGCATCTCGCGTCAATGCCGACGACGTGGCGAAAGCGACGAAATCGTCGAAGCAGCCAGAAATGTCCTAAGCCCGAATATCCTGACTATCGGGTTTGGTCGTCGGTTTGCCACTTACAAACGAGCCAACCTGATGTTCAAGGATATTGATAGGATCTGCAAGATCCTAGATTGTACCGACCGCCCAATCCAAGTCATCTACGCAGGCAAAGCACACCCAAAGGATGAGCCAGGCAAGCGTTTTATTCAAGAGATCTCGAATCTGCGGCATGACTCAAGGTTCGCAGGTCGCGTCGCCTTTTTAGAAGACTACGATATCAACGTTTGCAGACACATGATCCAAGGTGTTGACGTATGGCTGAACAACCCTCGTCGCCCGTTAGAAGCCTCCGGGACAAGCGGCCAAAAAACAGTGCTTAACGGCGGACTGAATTGC
>JBBRJI010000060.1:0-14328 GCA_038219625.1 Pirellulales bacterium
AACCGCTGCTGTTGCTGAATTCGCTCAACAAAGACGCGGATTTCCTTGCCAAGTCGTGTCGGTGAGGCTGGTTGACCGTGCGTTCGAGCAAGCATCGGGACAGCTTCCCACTCAACCGCCATGACACTCAATTTTTCAGTAACTTTGTTCAGCGCTGGCAGCAAAACGGCATAATGCGCGTCCTTTAAAAGAAGTGGCGTCGCGGTGTTGTTGATGTCCTGCGATGTAAGCCCGAAGTGCACGAACTCCTTCACTTCCGACAAGCCTATTTCGTCGAGTTTGTTTTTCATGAAGTACTCGACGGCTTTGACATCGTGGTTCGTGGTGCGCTCGATTTCCTTGATGCGCAATGCGTCAGCCTCCGTAAAAGTGTCAAAGAGGCTGCTGCGAAGTTTCGAAAAAAATGCCGGCGAAACGCTTTTCAATTGCGGTAAAGGCAATTCGCAGAGTGCTATCAAATATTCTGCTTCAATCCGTAGTCGATACCGAATCAGGGCTGCTTCGGAAAAGTAAGGGCCAAGTTCTGAGGTTTGTTGGGAATAGCGACCATCGATAGGAGAAACGGCCCAAAGAGCGTTCTGTGTCATGAAATTGGCGGGTGCAAAGGGGAGCGGAGCAATCAAGATTGCGAGCAATCTAGCGGTTTTTTGACCGAATGGAAATTGCTGTAGACGCCGAGCCGAGAATTCTGCGACCATCGACCACGCGTAGTATTGGAACAAAAAGTGGTTGCAATGAGGTGGCGATCGTGAGGATTCAAAGATTACTTATGGTTTTGGCCACTTGCCTCTCCCTGACGTGGACTTCTGGATGTGCCAATCGAAACGCTTACAATCCTTATCCACAGCAATACCAGCAACCCTATCAAGCGTATCCGTACACGGGGCAACCCGGCCAGCCGATTCAGCCCAGTCCACCCGTTGGTGTACCGCTTTCTGCAAACGGAATGCAACCTGGCTATGGCCCACCCCCAGGGACTTTCGTCCAAGGCCAGCCGCCGAATTACCCAATCCTACAGCCTGGTCAACCAAATACCGGCTACTATAATCCGCAAGTAGGTCAACCAAACCAACCATTTTTCGGACGTTGATCGTTTGACCCAGGAGGTCGTCCAGCTTAGCCATCCTCCCTCTGGGAGGGTCTCGCGAAGCGAGGGAAGATGAAGTGATTGCACAATTCGGTTCACCCTCCCCGGCCTACGGCCTAACCTCCCCGAGGGACGGTGACTTACCTCGCAAAACCCTGGCCAGCAAGCTGGACGACCTCCGCGAGCTACAGGCGACGGCCGCACCCATTTCAAGGACCCCACATGACGCGACATCTTCTCCTTATGCGTCATGCAAAGAGCGATTGGAACGACTCAAGTCTCGCCGACAAAGACAGGCCCCTCAATGCTCGAGGGCGAGCTACGGCTCCCATCGTTGCAAACTGGATTGTCAAACATGAACATCTTCCAGATTTAATACTCTGTAGCGGAGCCATTCGAACTCAGCAAACCCTCGAACTAATAATGCAGCAGTGGACCTTGCTCCAAGCGGAAAATCCAAAGCTTGTGCTGCCCCGTGTGCTTCTCGACGACCGATTGTACCTGGCCTCCGACACCACCATTCTTTCCATCGCCAAAGATGGGGCAAACACTCAGGATGCGTGCCAATGCGTTATGGCCCTGGGGCACAATCCTGGCATGGAAGTGTTAGCTAGCAAACTTAGCGGAAAGCAAGTTTCTATGCCAACCGGTGCGCTTGCAGTCCTCGCCTCGGAATCGAACGAAGAAGGATGGCCGGAGGACTGGGGAAATGACAAAATGTGGAAGTGGCGGGGTTTAGTAAAACCGCGAGATCTTGGTTCTGAAACAATCTAGAAAATTGACCGGTCCTTTTGTTAGACTTGCGCAAAGTGTAACGATTGATCGGACGATACAGATAGTCAAGGTGTTGTCGAGTAAGGTTTCGGCGCCCCAATATCGAACGCAAAAGGAGCTAGGTGAATGAGTCAAGTCAGCAAAGCGCAATTGGTACGATGGATTGCTTCAAGCGTTCGATGGGTATCCTCGGCGAGCATGGTAGGCACTCTTTGTCTTTCCACGAGCTTTGCTGATGAACGCGATCCTCAAGTCGTCAAAGCCCTAGGCTATTCACCGCGTCAAAGCAATGTGTCGTACGACAAAGTAGCCGAAAAGGACATCGATGCTTGCACCAGCAAGTATGAAACGCGAAATGGCTTCGAAGGGCTCGTGATCTACAGCCCGGACGGTCAGCCGCTTCGCCGTTTTGCGGACGGGAATAACGATCGCCAAGTCGATCAGTGGTGTTACTACAAGGACGGAATCGAAGTCTATCGAGACATCGACAGCGATTTCAACGGTGCCGCCGATCAATACCGTTGGCTTGGCAATGCAGGCACTCGCTGGGGAATCGATAAAAACGAAGACGGTAAGATCGAGCAATGGAAAGTCATTTCGGCGGAAGAAGTGACGATGGAAATCGTCGAAGCGATCAAGCTGCGCGACGATGAACGATTCCGAAGGCTTCTGGTCTCAGATGCCGAATTAAAGATGCTCGGACTAGGTGAGGACAAAGGGGATCAGTTGACCACCCGACTGGAAAACGCAAAGAAAGGCTTTGCCGAGTTGGCCAAGTCCCAAAAGATGATCAGCGTCAGCACCAAGTGGGCTCATTTCGCCGCCGACAAACCGGGAATCGTACCGGCTGGTACCGAGGGTGCGTCCCAAGATATCGTCGCGTACGAAAACGTGATTGCGATCGTCGACAACGACGGGACAAGCCAGCAGTTGATGGTCGGAACCCTCGTTCAAATCGGAAGCGCATGGCGATTGGCCGACCTACCTCGCACAATTAGCAGCGATTCTGTGTTGGCTGACAGCGGGCTGTTCTTCCCTGCGTCCGCTAGCAACCGCGTCGGAAACTCCGCATCAGAAAGTGGGTTATCGCAAGAAGTCCAACGGCATCTAACCGAGCTCGAAAGGATCGATGGCGCGCTTAAGGACGAAACAAGCGATCGAAGCCAGTTGCATGACGACAAAGCAAAAGTCTTGCAAAAACTGGTCGTTGCCAACAAGGGAACCGACCAGATGGAACTTTGGGTAAAACAGTTTGCCGACTCCGTTAGTTCTGCGGCGCAGTCAGGGGAATATCCCGAGGGGGTCTCCAAATTGCGCCAAATGGAATCGCAACTTGGCAACATGCCAAAGGGCACAGAGCTGGTTCCCTACGTCGCCTATCGACTGATAAGCACCGATTACACGCTGAAAAGCGTGGGCGACAAAGTTGATTTCGCGAAACTCCAAGTGGAGTACATGGAAAACCTCGAAGAGTTTGCCCGTGACTATCCGGAAAGCAGCGACGCAGCCGATGCCATGATTCAAATCGGATTGAACCATGAACTTGCAGGTGTTGAAGCGGAAGCGGAAAAGTGGTACAGCCGAGTTGCTTCGAAGTTTTCGCAAACCATTCAAGGCAAAAAGGCGGCTGGAGCGATCGCGAGACTAAGCCTCGAAGGTCGACAATTCCGACTGGCCGGCAAGACTCTGGACGGCAAACAAATCGATACAAAAACGATGGCAAAGAGCCCAATCTTGGTTCACTATTGGGCTTCGTGGTGTGGTCCTTGCAAGGAAGACATGGCCGAACTCCGAAAGCTACAAGCCAAATACGCACGGCAGAATTTGCAAATTGTTGGCGTTAACTTAGACACCGAGCCAAAGGTCGCTACAGAGTTCCTTGCGAACAGCAAGTCGTTTCCGTGGCCACATGTGCAGGAGCAAGGTGGCTTTGAGAGCGACTTGGCTGTGGGGCTGGGTGTGCTAAGTGTGCCGGTCACCATTTTGATCGATGGTGATGGCAAGGTTGCAAAAAGGACTTCCCACTTTAGCAAAGATATGGAACAAGCCTTAGAGGATTTGCTTGCAACGAAAGCCCCGCCTCAACAAGCATCCAAGTCACCTGCGACCAAGCCAGTTGACCCGACAACGCAGACGAAGCCACCTGTAGCAACGAACCAACCGAGTGCCCGGAAAGCCCAGCAGCCTAATCCTGCTGGAAACAAGAACGCAACACGGCCGCGCTAGATCCCGCACGCATTTCGTTTAAGGTGAACTGGGTGGCACGGGTGGCACGGGTGGCACGGGTGGCACGGGTGGCACGGGTGGCACGCTCTGAGGTACGAAGGGCGTGGTGAATCACTAGAGTCATTTGCCACACTTTCCACGCTAATCGCTTTGGGCGTGCCAAACTGTGGACTGGCCTGGTAGTATTCTGTCTGCCGATCGCTTGGCAGTAGGCTGGCCGTAGGCGTACGTCAGCGATATCGAGTACGCCTTCGGCTGACTGTTGAACAAATAGGAACAGTGTTGCGTTTGACCCCAAGCCGAAGGCAGTAATGCTCTACTAGCTCCGCGACCGTTGCCCTAGCTCGGGGTTAAACGATTTGTCAACTAAGCCTTGGCAGAATCCAAAGCAGCTTCGAGTTTGCTGCGCGGCGGAACGCCTTGGAATCGTTCTACAACTTCACCACCTTTGAAAAGCAACAAGGTCGGAATTGCGTTGATTCCGTACTTTTGGGCTAGGTCTGGCTGCTCTTCGACGTTGACTTTGCCGACAACGACGCTGCCTTGGTATTTGATGGCAAGTTCGTCAATGACTGGAGCGATTTGCCGACATGGACCGCACCACGTTGCCCAAAAGTCGACGAGAACCGGGGTGGCGGCTCCCAAAACGTCAACATCAAAACCTTCGGTCGTAAATTCTGCGGCCATAGTCAATTCCTCTCGATTAGCGATTAGTGATCTGTCAAAAATTCTCGGTTGGCAGAGCTAATAATGTAGTGCAGGTTGCATACCAAGCCAAGTAATAATGTCTTCGATCGATTCGGCATTGTCGTTGAAAATCACAAAATTTTGAGACTTCTCGCTGATGGCCAGCACACCATGCTGTCAACCAATAGGAATTCGGTGATTTTTCGTACTCTTGCTCGTGCTCAGCCATCGGTGGTGCTCGTAATCGCTCCGCTTGCTTTTCGATGTCGAGCACGAGCACCATTTTATTGAGCACTAATACGAATTTGACGAAACAAAGCTGGCGTTCGGCGAGAAGTCTCCAAAAAAGTACGCTATCAACGCAATGTCCATTGCGTGTGTGCTTTTTGGTACCCAAACTGCCGGGACCATTGCGGTGATGATTTCGTTCCAAACCAGCCGTATGCGTAAGGCTGGACGGGTTTCGACTCAATTGGGTTGCCTGGAGGTAAGTAAGTATTCGGTTGCCGCTTGTTCGAATGGGTCGCAGGCCTGGGCAAGATCTTGTATGGACTCGGAGTTTGGAACCTCCACATTCCATCGATATTGGAACTCAACTCACGAGCGTTTTCTTGCCCAAACGTGCTTGAGGCGGAAAAGAAGCAGATTAGTAGGATCGTCGATCGGATCGTTCGCATCGGTTCCTCTCTCCAGAGTTGGGGGATGAGCAGAAGGGTTGGGGCATGAGCAGATCCATTCCATCCAAAATCGATAGAATTCAAACTCACTATCTTCCATCGGCTAAGCTCAGCTAGTTGCGACGAAAAATTCTTCGAAATCGTCAATTTCGATTTGACTGTCTCAATCTGTAGTGAACATTTGTCTGTCCAAAATTCCTACCGTTTTGGTTCAAGTTCCGATAAGACCGATCCGTACCTCAGCAAGCCAATCAAGAAAACGACCAAGGAAATACCATGAAAGTACTCGTAGCCGACGATTCCGGGATCATGCGCAAAATCATCATTCGCTCATTGAATTCCGTTGGCGTAACAGATGTTGTCGAGGCAGCCAATGGCCAAGAAGCGATCGACAAGTTCAAGGAGACTCCGGTTGATCTTATTTTGACCGATTGGAACATGCCAGAAAAAAGCGGCTTGGATGTCGTGGTCGAAATACGGGCAACCGGTTCCAATGTGCCAATCATCATGGTTACGACCGAAGCCCAAAAAGGACAAGTCATCGCCGCTATCCAAGCAGGCGTCAACGACTACTTAACCAAGCCTTTTGAGGCAGACGATTTGCGAGCCAAACTCGACAAGTTTGTCGTGGTTTAGATCCATTGCCATCCATCGTTTTTTCGAAGTCCTTTTCTCTGGCGTTGTTCCTTTATGTCGACTCAAAACCTGCTTTCCAGCCTGAGCATATCCGAAAAGCGAGCGAGGCTGATTCAGCCCTTTGCGAACTGCACAAAGGATGTTTTTTCCATGATGCTCAACTGGGAAACGCAGCTGATTGGGATTTCTACCAACGAGGCGTTTCTGAGTCGATTTGATTGCAGCGGATTCATCGGCGTTTCGGGTGCGCTTCAAGGGTCCATTGTTGTAAGCGTCGCCCAAGAAGTCGCATTCGCTGCAGCCGAAGCCTTTTTAGGAACACGCCCAACCTCGATCAACGCAGAAGTCATCGATATGGTTGGTGAGTTAACCAACATGATAGCAGGCGCAGGCAAAGATAGAATTGGAATTGCCGGTATAACGCTGGTGTTGCCAACTGTGATCACCGGCAAGGGGCATTCCGTCTCATTTGCAAACAGTGCCCACGTGGAAATCCTTCAGTTCTCATCGCCACACGGACAGCTTACCGTCGAAATCGGCGTGCGCGGGTTGTAGAGCGGTTTCCTCGTTAATGTATCCGACTTGGCATTCGTCGTCTCGAAGATCCGAATCCACGCAAAAAAAGCACGGCACGAAGCGAAAGGCGACAATAATAAAATCACCCGACGGAGTGTCGCGCCACATTGATTTCCTCTACGCTCGGGGTTAAACGGGGTTAAACGAGAACGGAAAATTTGCTAAGCTGTGCACTATGACAGCCCATGATCCACATCCATTTGGTGTCTTTGGTTCTTTGCAGCTCCAGCTTGGGCTTGGGCTACTTCGGCTATCCACCGAGGGACGTCCATCACAGGACGAGTCAACGAGCCTAATCCATTTGGCGCTTGACCAAGGGGTCCGACTGCTCGACACGGCAGACAGCTATTGCATTGAGAATTCAGACTTTCATTATGGCGAGAAGCTCGCCAAACATGCCGTCGAAAGTTGGCCAGGACCGCGCAATGAAGTACGAATCATTACCAAAGTCGGATTGGTTCGGCCCGCCGGGAAGTGGCTGCCGAATGGAACCTCTAAACATATCCGACAATCGGTGGATGTGAGCCTTCTTGAGCTTGATTCCGAACAGCTATTCTTACTCCAATTGCATGCCAAAGACCCACGTGTTCCGTTTGAGGAAACACTGTCGGTACTTGCCGAGCTCCAAAAGTCCGGCAAGGTCCTGCACGTTGGCCTTTGCAATGTTGGCCCAGCCGAGGTTCGTCAAGCCATGCGGCACTTTGCAGTCGCTTCCGTACAATGTGAGTTAAGTATTTTGGCTCGCAAGTCGGCGACGGATGGTATGCTTCTGCTGACACAAGAACTCGGCATCCCCTTTTTGGCACATCGTCCCTTGGGAGGCTATGCCAAAGTCGAAAAGCTTGAGAAAAATCGAGTTCTCGTCCCATTGGCACTACGCCACAACGCAACCCCCTACGAAATCGCTTTGGCTGCTGTCCTCAACTCAGCCCCCAACGTCATTCCGTTAGTCGGTGCGACAAAGCATTCGAGTTTGTTGTCATCGATCGGAGCCACCAAATTATGGCTGGACATCAGTGACCGAACCGCGTTGAGCATCAAGTATTCATTTGAAGCGGACCCTGACGCGGCTGCTGCAGTTCGGCCTACAGCAAAACCGGCAAGCCTCCCGTCTTTGGCCCCCGATCAAGGCCCAGGAGCATCCCCCGAAATTGTCTTGCTCATGGGAATTCAAGGTGCAGGCAAAACCGAGTTGGTACAGTCGTATGTCGACTGTGGATACACGAGATTGAATCGGGATGTGATCGGTGGCAAAGTCGACGAATTGACTGGACTTTTGCAACAGCTAGTCGCCGAGGGACAAAAGAGAGTCGTACTCGACAATACCTATCCGACCCGGATTTCAAGGGCATCGGTTGTTCGCATCGCTCATTCGGTAGGGATACCTGTCCGTTGTAGATTTATCGAAACATCGATCGACGATGCTCGCATTAATATTGTCCATCGCATTTTGGACCGATACGATCGATTGCTTGGACCTGCGGAGATGAAGGAGTTGACTAAGGAGGATTCCAATTTGCCGCCACCAATTGCCTTGCAACGTTGGCAAGACTCCTTGGAGCCCCCTGATTGGGATGAGGGATTCTCCGCAATTGACCATATCCCATTCCGACGTCGAGTGCCTCATGACCATTGCCAAAAGGGATTGCTACTCGATGTGGACGGAACGATTAGGACAACGCGTAGCGGTGAGATATATCCCCGGAGCGCGGATGACGTTTTGGTTTTGCCGAACCGTCGTGAGACTTTGTTGCGATGGATTGATAACGGGTACAAGCTTTTCTTGGTTTCCAATCAAAGCGGGGTCTCATCTGGCAAACTCAGCAAGTCGGACGCCGATGGTGCCTTCCAGCGAACAGTGGACTTGTTGGGTCTGCCCATTATTGAAGTGATCTATTGCCCACATCCGGCTTTCCCGGTTGGGTGTTTCTGTCGAAAGCCGCTACCAGGACTGGGTGTCTACCTGATTCGCAAACACAAGTTGGATTTGCAGCATTTGGTGATGGTAGGGGACATGGATAGCGATGCAGGCTTCGCTCGCAGCATCGGTGCGCAGTATTTTGACGCAAATGATTTCTTCGCATAGGAATAAAGGAACTAGAGGCACTGATCAACGAAAGTCACCCTCCCTCCGGCAGGGTCGGCCAACGGCCGGGGAGGGTGAACTGATTTATACAACTGCTACTCGCACTTCACCCTCCCTTGGGCAGAGTCGGCCTGAAAAGCCGTAGAGGGTAGATGCATCTGGTAGTTTTCAATCTGCCGCTCGCCTTACTACCTACTTACTACTTACTCCTTCCCCCTTCCCTCACTGCGCATACTTCGCTTTGTACTTGTCATTCAGTTGCGTATGCTTGCTTGACAAGTCAACTTGTCGGCCTTGGACGAAGGCTTTCAAGACTTGTGTTGGCGTTTCCAAAATATTGCCATCGGTTAGGATTAGTGTTGCGTCCTTGCCTACGGTGATAGAACCGATACGATCCGACACGCCGAAGATTTCGGCTGGCGAAAGTGTGATAGATCGTAGCGCTTGTTCCTCAGTCAAGCCAAAGGCGGCAGCGGTTGCAGCGTGGTAGGGGAGATTGCGAACGCCGGACGCTCCGAAACGACCATCGCTTGCAATCGAGAACGGAATACCGGCTTCGTGAAGTTGGGCAGGTAGGGTATAAGCCGCATCGTATGCAGCGTCACGTCTGCTTGGCAAACGATAGACACTAGCAACGACGACGGAAACTTTCGCCTCCTTGACCAAGTTGGCGCATTGCATCGTATCCGCCCCGCCCATCAAAATCAGTTTTAAGTTGTATTGCTTTGAAAAGGCGATCGCCGTCTGAATCTGCTTCGTCGTGTTCGCTTGGACCAGCATTGGCGTGTTGCGCTCGACAACCGGAAGCATGGCTTCAAGCCTAAGATCGATTGGCTGTTCCTTGGGTGCTTTGGTTCTTGCCAATCCATACGCTTTGACCTCGCGCATCAGATCATGCAGCGGTCCAAGTCGATCGTTGTCGGTGGCTGGAGCGGCTTCTGCGTCCCCGCCACGTCTTCCACGGGGAGCCGTTGCAAAACGGGGCCAGGACGCGGCCATCGCAGCATCGGGCAACAGAGTCATGCCCTCCCATGTCCAACCGTCAAGTACCATCACGGCCGCCCGTCCGGAAATGAGTCCGCCATTAGGGGCGATTACAGATATGAGCACGCCATTCGCTCGAGCAACCGGGATGGCCTCGCTATCGGGATTGAAGGCAACGGCTGCACGGACGTTGGGATTGAGGCTACCAATCTCGGTGGTATCGACCGACGCCTTAATCGAATCGATTTCAACGAGTCCGATATGGGAATAAGAATCCATCAACCCAGGATAAACGTGCTGGCCTTTGGCTTCGATGGTTTCGGCATCACCGGGAAAAGATAGATTAACGCCAATTTCGGTGATCTTTCCATCTTTGAATAGAACACAACCATTTTGGATGGTCTCGCCGGATACGGTGTGCACCGTTGCGTTTCGAATGATGATGGGCCGTTTCTGTGGTCCACCAGGAATCTGGTCTGAGGCGATGAGGCTCGATGCGAGAAGAGCCCAAGTGGTTAGTAGAGTGATCGTTTTCATGGGGATAGCTAATGGTGGGTATTAGTTGTGTTCGTGTTCTGCGTGGTCCGATTCATCGTGGCCGTGATGGCAAAATTCATCATGATTCGGCCATAACCTAGACGGGTCATCTGCGAGCGAACTCTTGTCGCCCGCCGCTTCGCCGCTGTCTAGAATCTTCTGAACTAGCGACTGGTGTAGGGTAAAGTCACGTTTTCGCGTTTCGGCATCCCATTTGCGGTCGAAGTATTTTCGGCCATCGATCCAAGTTTGCTCGCAGCGTGCCAGCGTTGAGAGCGGAGAGCCACTCCAAACAGCGATATCCGCGTGCTTGCCAATTTCTAGTGAACCAACTTTGGAATCGATTCGCAATTGCTTGGCTGGGTTCAAGGTGACGAACTTTAGTGCTTCGATTGGTTCGACACCGCCATACTTAATCGCCTTGGCCGCCTCATGGTTCATGTGACGACCTAGTTCGGCATCATCGGAATTGAATGAGACGTTCACCCCTTGGCTGTGCAACAGAGCGCCGTTGTAAGGGATCGCATCATAGACCTCCATTTTGAACGCCCACCAATCGGAAAACGTGGATGCTGTCCCACCGTGTTTGGCGATGGCGTCCGCGACCTTGTAACCCTCGAGGATATGCTGCAAGGATCCGATCTTGATGTCGTATTCATCGAGAACTCTCAGCAAGCCGAGGATCTCGTCTTGCCGATAGCTGTGGCAATGGATCCAGCGTTCGCCACGTAGAATCTCGGCGATTGCATCGAGTTCAAGATCGCGACGTGGAGGCAGTCCTATTCGTTCTTTGTTCCAGCTTTTCCAAGCTGCGTCGTATGCTTGAGCTGAGTTAAATCGATCGCGAAACAGTTGCTCAACCCCCATTCGAGTTTGAGGATAGCGAGTTTTCGGCCCTTCCCAATTGCTCTGTTTAACGTTTTCGCCAAGAGCAAACTTTATTCCAGCCGGAGCATCGGCGAACTTCAAATCGTCATAGATGCCTCCCCATCGCAGTTTGATTACCTGGTTTTGGCCACCGATGGGATTCGCTGAACCGTGCAATACGTTGGCTGACGTGAGCCCACCTGCCAGTTGGCGATAGATAGTGATATCCCCAGCGTCGATGAAGTCACCGATGCGAACTTCTGCTGTGACCGCCTGCGTGGATTCGTTGATTCCGCTGTCCGTGGCCATATGTGAATGGCAATCGATAAGACCTGGACTGAGCTGCCATTTGGAAGCATCGATAACTGTCGCACCCTCAGGCACGATGAGGTCTATACCGATTTTTTGAATCATACCATTATGCACGATCAAGTCGGCGTCTTTGAGTATCCCGTCTGGACCACTGGTCCACAGCGTCGTATTTTGAAAGACAACGTACACAGGCTGTTCTGGCAATCCGCTTCGACCTTGGACGCCGGGAGGATAGAGTACAGTCGAGAGGATTGGCCTCGCCGACTTGTCATCCTTCTTTTCCTTGCTTTTGTCGTCTTTGCGCTTTTCGTCTTTGGCTACTTCCTTTTCTTTCGAAGTATCCTTGGGCTCTTCTTTCATTCGAATGGCAGAGACAAGCTGTTCTTGCCCGTCTGCCCATTGGATGGTTCCAATCAGCATCTCCTGGGATTCAGCAGTCGATGGCGGCAAGAGTGTTAGGGAGAGAAATCCAACTCCCGTTTGTCCGTCGAAAAGCGCATTGATTGCAAAGGTCGCAGTGAGAGTCCGATCTTCCCAGCGTGGCGACTTGAATTTGGCCGTCCCTTTCGGCTCAGCTTTTTTCTTGTCATCGTTTTTCTTTGCTTCTGAAACCAGCTCGGTGAGAGTCTCACCTGGTTTTGCTGTTGCGGGATCGGTTGGAGATTCCTTGGATGAGGTTTTCGAATCTGGCACATTCGTTTTTGGTGTGTCGAGCATTGCAAGACTGCCTGCGATCTTTTTGGTCGACTCAGAGAGTGTTAAAAAGAGTTGCGTAGGTCGGCTTTCGATTGAGGTCGCACCTGGACTGAGCGTAACTTGCCATTTCCCATCGACGTTGGAATCTACTTTGTAAGCGGTTGAAGGTCTTTCGCCTCGCACCCAAACTTCTTCAATTTTCGTATTGTCTTCCCAAAGGTCGCCGTTGGTCACGACGAAATTGGCCCAAGCCCCTGGCTTGATGGAACCGCACTCATTATCAATACCGAGTAGCGTAGCAGGCAAAGTTGTGATGGCTTGCAGTGCAGTAGTCTTATCGAGCCCTCGTGCGATAGCTTTGCGAATCTGCGGTATCAATTCACTCGGTTCGGCCAGCCCACTGGATGTCAGTACGACTTTCACGCCGGCTTTTGATAACCGTCCTGGGTTCTCGGGTGCAAGTTCCCAGTGAGTCAGCTCCTCCAATTCGGTATCGAAGGCTGCATCGGCGGTTGCGACGTTGGGTGGTTTTGGAAAGTTCAAGGGAACGATAACCGTTCGATTGAGTTTCGCAATTTTGTCCAGCAATTGGTACTCTTGGCCTGAGCCCTTAAGAATGACATTCAATCCGAATTCCCGGCCAAAGGAATCGGCACGTAAAGCATACTGTTCGTTCAGAGCATCAAACATCACGAGCTTTCCCGCTGACACGTGTTGACTCAGAGCTTCGAGCGCCGAATTGGCTTCTGGTTTACCGAGGCCGATTTGTGCGCGATACGTTTGCAAAGCTTGGGAGTACCACTGTGCGTCGATGAAAGTTTGTCGGGCTAGTGCAACGGCACCCATTGGGCTGCTCGGATAGGAATCGCGGCCGCGACGAGAGACGGTCAGCCGGACATGCATTGCGACATCGCTTTTCAATAAAGCATCGATAGCGGATTGGTTGCTGGTAAGCAGGACAGCGCTTGTTCCCTTGATAATGCCGTCTCGAGGAGCGACCAGCGCTGCGGTGATACCTGCTTTACGCAACTTGGCCATGGTAGCTTCGTTGGCTGCGATTACTTCCGCCATGGAGCGTTCAGGCGAAATTTCCGAGTTCCAATGCGGAGTACCTTTGTTGGCGTCCGACGGAGGTGCGTCGAATTCGATACCTGCATCGACAAAGCCTGGAAAAATCGTCTTACCAGTCATCTCGATGATTTGGGCCTCGGGGGGGATGGATACGTTGGCACCGACTTCAACGATTTTCCCACCGCGAACGACAACGGTGGCCTTTTCTAGAATCCTGCCCGGTTCTGGGACGATGGTCACATTTTGGATCGCGAAGCAATCGTTTTTGTGCTCCAGAATTCCTACGTCAGGTTTGGTACCGGCCGACCGTTGACCGAGAGAAAAGCCTGAAAAAAACGAGAGGCCGAGCGCAAAAGCCAAGCCTCGACAGATTGCCGAATTCTTCATTTCGTGATGTACTCAAACGCGAAAGTCGAGCTGTAAGTTCAAGAGGATGCTTCGAATTGTAGTTTAGGATCAATCCTAATGTTCGGTAAAGCCAAAAAAGTTACGCTGACCGAGACATCCGGGAAGAACCAGGATTATTGGGAACACACTCACTTGGAATGGATTTTTGCAATGGATTAAGGCGTGTACAATTCAGCGGATCGCAATCTACTACGCCCCCCGTTGGATACTTCTACTAGAACTGAATGCCATGATGGGCGAGTTCCGCGTCAATGACACCGAACAAACGATCGACGAATTGCGACGGCAGTACAATGAACTGGCCGAGCTGGCTGGCTCCTTGGCACACGAAATCAAGAACCCGCTTTCGGTTATTCACATGAATGCGGACTTACTATGTGAGGAGCTTGAGGAAAGCCAATGGCCTGGTCAGCGGCGCGCGATTTCCAAGGTCGACATGATTCGGCAACAGTGCAACCGGCTCGATAACTTGCTACGAGACTTTCTTCGGTTTGCCAGAATGCGAGATCTGGAAATGACACCAGGCTCGCTCAACGATCAAATTGAATCGGTGTTGCTATTGTATCAAGCTCAAGCGGATCGATCCCTAATTCGGTTACAGAAGTACCTTGATCCGAATCTTCCCCTCATCAAGTTGCATAGCGATTCGTTGCAAGCCGCGCTGCTCAATCTTGTCAAGAATGCAATGGAGGCCATGCCGGATG
>JBBRJI010000061.1:0-14261 GCA_038219625.1 Pirellulales bacterium
CGCATCACTCGAGGCCAAGGCGACTGGCTAGGTCTTACCTCGTACGACTCTTTCATTCGCTACCTTTCTCCGGCTTGCGCCGACGCACCCTGACACCTTTTCTACCTACAATCTGGTGGATAGTCTGGCCATGGCAGTAACCTCCGTGAAAGAATGATCAAGCATTGTAAGTTCGTTCCGAAATTCAATCATATCGGAAACCGAAAATCAACTCCCCACCCGAAAAAATGGTGTGTACCCTTGTATACTCCATCTAATGAATCGTTGTGCCTGTCCTTTTGTTTTCCCTTTTGTTTTCCTTTTGTTTTCTTATCGAAGGACCCTTCGATAGAGAGTGCATCGTTGGGGGATAGCTTTTTGGCACCGTTGACGATCGACGAGAGGAATGATCCGATCGGGCCATGTGCGAGCAGGTCGGGCAAGCGTTGTAGCGATAAAGGATTTTTGTCGCTGTCAACACTCGACTATTTGGAATTTCTGGACGAAGCCGGTGTATACTCTCGATCAGCCAGCGGGTGCCATTCTGAGGCATTCGTCAGCCCACTCAGAATCGGTTAAAAATGTTTCACGGAAAGCGACCAACAAATGTTTCCAATCGACCGCCGATCCGCCCTGAAAATCGCGGCCTCTGTAACCGTCGGTTCCCTAGTCTTACCTGACCTCGACTTGGCGGCCCAAGAAGCCGCTCAGCCGTTTGGAAATGAGTTTCCAGGCCTGGAATCGCTGACGACTGGCGAGTGGTGGAAACGTGGAGATGCCGTCCAAGACACCAAAGTCAAAAGGGGAGGTGCATCCCCGGCACCTTCGATGGATGTGCCCCGGGATCAAGTCGTTGTATTTGCCTATTACCTTCAGCATTCCGGAGTACTCAAGGTCAGTGCGCAGCTGTATCCGCTCAAACCTGGCGAATCTCGCGAGGTTCATCTGGAGTTCTTGAGAGACGGTCGATGGGAACCATCCGCAACGACACAAGTTCTCTATCCCGGCTGGGATGCTCATTTCAGGATCGAAGCTTGGGATGCGACGAAGGACGTCCGGTATCGAGTTCGACATGGCGAAAAAGCGGTGTTTGAAGGTCGCATTCGCCGCGATCCGATCGACAAAAACGAGATCGTCGTCGGCAATTTCTCGTGCAATTCGAGCAAAACCATTGGAGAGCGGACCGAGATTCTCAACAATCTCAAAGCACAAGATCCAGATTTGCTCTTTTTCAGCGGCGACCAGACTTATCGTCACACCGAGCATACGGCCGGCTGGATCGAGTTCGGTTTGCAATTCCGAGAGATCATGCGAGATCGTCCGACAGTCTGCATTCCGGACGACCACGACGTCGGGCACGGAAATCTCTGGGGAGAAAACGGTAAGAAGTCGACGCTATCGGGTGATGCGGACGGTGGATACCGCTACCCCGTGGCTTATGTTAATCAAGTGCAGCGCCAGCAATCCTGGCATCTCCCCGATCCGGTTGATCCGGCCCCGGTTGATCGGAATGTCGAGGTTTACTTCACAAGACTGAAGCTCGGCGGCGTCGATTTCGCGATCCTCGAAGATCGTAAGTTTAAAACCGGACCCGCCGACAAGATTCCTCAAATGGGACCGCGTCCCGATCACATTAACGATCCGACTTACGATCCGAAAACGGTCGATTTGCCGGGCTTGCAATTGTTGGGTGAACGACAGGAGAAGTTTCTTCGCGAATGGACGCAAGATTGGGCAGGAGCGATCATGAAAGCCGTTCTGTCGCAAACCGCTTTTTGTGGGGCGGTACACATGCATGGTAAACGCGATAGTCGACTACTTGCGGATCTTGATTGCAACGGTTGGCCTCAGACGCCTCGCAATCACGCGTTAGGACTCATACGACAAGCTTGGGCCGTGCATCTCTGCGGTGATCAGCACTTGGCGGTCGTCGTGAAACATGGCATTGATGAATTCGGTGACGGCCCTTACGGCTTCACCAGCCCTGCGCTCGTCAATACGATCTATGGTCGTTGGTGGCACCCGCTCGATGAAAAGCCTGGACCAAATCCGGTACCCAACAGTCCGTTGCCTTGGACTGGAGACTTTCGCGATGGGCTCGGCAATCGCATGAGCATGATGGCTTACGCGAATCCAGAGGACATTCAGGATGAAAAGAAGCGAGCGGACGGCTACGGGATCGCTCGATTCAACAAATCGAAGCGCACGATCACTTTCGAATGCTGGCCTCGGTTCTGCGACGTCACGAAAGGAGACCAACAGCAGTTTCCCGGCTGGCCGATCACCGTTGCGATGGATGCCAACGACGGACGCAAAATCACTGGCTGGTTGCCGGAACTGATGATTGAAGGCGTTGTCGATCCGGTCGTTCAAGTCATCGAGCAAGCCAGCGGTGATATCCTTTACACAGTTCGCATCAAGGGCGATCGATTCCAACCCCGTGTTTTTTCGCCGGGGGAACACACGGTGAAGATCGGTCGGGATCGATCCGATGCCGTCACGCTCTCCGATCTCACCCCGAAAGAAAAGGCCGATGCAGGCCAAAGAACAGTTCGAGTTGGCTGATGCGAGCTCTGCTATCGGACACAAAATCAGGCCCTTAGCGTTTTTGAAACAGATCACTCGTCACTACGGCGTTGATGAGATCAGCAATCGACTTGCCACCGTACGTACGAAGAACTCCTCCCGCTTGAGTAATATCGTTCGAAGTTCCTCGAGGCAGGAAAATCGATCTCCTCCAGGCAAGACGCCCGAGGTGTCAATCTTGATCGTTTGTTTCGAATCATAAAACTCACGCTTACGACCAATCGGATCAAAGCCTTCCAACGCAAATCCCAGCGGATCAAACTTTCGATGGCATTGATTGCACGCCGCTGACTCACGATGCTTTGCCAACTGATCGCGAATCGATACCGCACCGCGGATATCTGGATCCAGAGCGGGTACCTCATCGGGCGGTGGAGGAACAGGCGATCAAGTCGCGCATGAACAAACGAGTCTCTTGTTTCATCTCGGGTTCTAAACCCGCAGCGTAGTAGACTTGCGAGTCTTTTGGATCGGGTGGCATGCTGCCAAGAGCTCTCAGATTCAGCCAGCTATCCAGAAAGTCCGCGATGAACGCATCGGACGCATCGCTTTGCAACAAGCGGCGAGTTTCGGACCAGAGGACATCGACGTCGGAGAGCTTCCCCTCGTCGGCCAGTTTCCTGAGCGAATCATCGGGCATCGTGGAGGTCAAGAAATACGCAACGCGTTCTGCAATCCCATGATCAGACAGCTTTGTACTCTGCGAGTCCTCAGGGGGACTTAAGTACAAGAAAGCAGGCGAACACATTGCTGCCTTGATCGCATCTTTGTAGGCTTCCAATGGTGAACGGACATCTGCGAGGCGGCCTTCGTAAACAGACCGTAAGCCTGCTGATTCCTCTTGGGTTGAAGGTCTTCGATACGCCCGCGATGCGAAACGATGTAGCAACTCCGGTACACGACTTTGTTCAAACGACTTGCCGCCTAGCAGGATTTTCTGACTGGGCGTGGGCGACGGAACCTCAATAGGCCCGCTCAAGCGAATCTCGTGAATACGGATCTGCGGTAAATACCCAAATTTGATAACGGCTTTGCGAGCCTCCACGATGCCCTTGCTTTGGCGGAGATCTGGAGGCAGCGTATCTTTTTGGTTGCGAAGAACTCGGCCGTACGAACCGCGGACATCGTGCATCCCGTTTTCGAACGTGAATCGCGGAGCGAAACCTTTGTCGAGCGGAACCTTGAACGAGTACCACGTGAGCTCATCGTCCTTGATGGTGGATTCGGCCAAGAGTGGCTGAATTGGCTGCGTGTGTACCATATCGCCGATCACGGTGTTGCCGGGCCTAATTCCCATTCGAAAAGGTTCATCCAAATCAATAAAGACCGTTGCCCGTGTGTAGGGCGTGTCACGATGAAGTGCCTGAGCGAGCACCTTGACTTCATAAATGCCATCCACAGGAACACCTGAGGAAAACTCAGGAAGCGGTCCAAAAGCTCCCTCCGGTTTGTCGTTCAACGGATGATCGTAAAGCACCATGTACTTGTTATCGAACGCATGTCGATGGGCTCCCTTTAGCTCGCTCTGTTGAAAGAACTCGCCGTTAAAGACCCATTCCCGCGTTTTCGACGGTGCTTGGGGTGCTAATGCCTTTTCGACGAAGCGAACGAACTGTTCAATCTGGTACGTTTCCAAAGTTATCAGCGCTTCGATTCGATCCTCAAGCTGCCCATGGTGTGAAAGCGCATGGTAGTCGCCGTTGACGTCCAAATCTCTCGGATTGAAATCGCCGCCAATCTCCAGCGTCGCAATGCGAGTGGAATCGGTCTGCAGCGCCAGTACGATTAGGTCGTACAGCAGCGGTAGATCCTCCACCATGTTGCGGTTCTTGGGAGCAGCGAATGGTGCATCGGGCTTTGGGATATCAAGCCAGTTTCGCCGCAGACCGATCCGCCTTTCGACATCGCGCACCGACGTTAGGTATTCGTCCAGTTTGTTGCGATCTTGTTGATTCAGTTTCCGCTGAAATCGATCGGCGTCGCTCTTGACCATGTCAAGGATTGACCCTTGCATCTTAAAGCGATCGGCGACCGCAAGCTTGTCTTGCTTACTGACGCCCTCGAAAAGTAGCTTGAATAATTGTTCGGGGCCTGGAACCGGGGGCACGCGCGTGGCGGTCCGGGTCCACGACAATTGGCGAAACGAATACTCACATTCAGATTATCGAAGGGCTGGTTGATCGGCTGATCGAACTCGGTAAGCCGTTTGATTACATGGTTTATCCCAATCGGGACCACGGTCTGCGAGAAGGCAGCGGGACGTTGGTGCACGTCCGAATGCTGATCATCCGATATCTCCTCGAACATCTTCCATCCGGAGCGCGTTAGCGTATAGGCGAGCCGACGGTACGAGTGCCGGCCGTTAGTACGCCAAAACAAGGTTGGTGGGGGACAAGCCCCCGACCAACCTGAAAGGCCAGCCCGACCAACCTGAAAGGCCAGATCGCAGAACGGAACAAAATGCGCATCAATACAAAATGTGTAAATTGGCCTTTGTCGCACAGCCCAGGCGGAGCCTGCAAAACAGTGGGTCGCGAGGCGGAGCCTCGCAACTAGATCCTGGCGTTCGGCGAGAAGTCTCGAAAATTTTGCAGCTAGGCAACTTGCGTCAGTTGTCGATTGTTGAGCTCGTAACGCTTTTGCATTTGTGCTGCCAACGACGACGAATGCGTCACAACGATGAGAACGGTGTTTTCTTCTTTTGGAACTTCTAACAATAACCTGGCCACGTTCTCTGCAGATTGCTGATCCAAATTCCCAGTCGGCTCGTCCGCTAGAACGATCATCGGCTTGAGGACCAACGCACGTGCAACCGCAACCCGTTCTCGTTCGCCGCCCGAAAGTTGACTTGGCAAATGAGTCAATCGATGCTTTAAGCCAACGCGTTCGAGCAACGCGATCGCGCGATTGCAAATTTCTAAAGTTGGCTTGCCTGTCGCCAGTGCAGGAAGCAAAGTGTTTTCCAAAACATTCCACTGCGGCAGCAAGTGATGGTCTTGGAAGATGAATCCAATCCGTTCGTTTCGGAAACGAGCTTGCTGATTTTCGTTTAGCTGATAGGGGTCTTGACCTCCGATGCGCACGGTACCGCTTGTTGGCGCATCCAGGGTGCCAAGGATTTGCAACAACGTCGATTTGCCTGATCCGCTGGGGCCGACGATGGCCAGGTTTTCGCCCGCTTGCATGGAAAACGAAACGCTCTCGAGTACTACAATTTCTTCCGTCAAAGTTGGATAGACTTTGCGAAGTGCGATCGCTTCAAGCGTAGGATTTTCCATGACTAGTTTTGTTATCCGAGGATCATTTGCTGCAAGAAATAGATCGCCACGCCGGCTAGGTATCCGAGGAGTGCCAGCGGAGCAATCCGCCGAGCATACCATATGAATTCGATCCTCTCGAGCCCCATGGCGGCAACGCCCGCAGCCGATCCGATGATCAAACAGCTACCACCCGTTCCTGCACAATAGGCAAGCAACATCCAGAACGGATCGTTGGGTGGAGTTTCGCTATACATCTCAATCCCGGCCGCAACCAGTGGCACGTTGTCGACAACGGCTGAGACCAATCCGATAATGATCGCAATGATCGAGTTATTTCCAATGGAGCTTTGAAGGGACACTGCGATGTTCTTGAGGATCTCGACACTGCCCAGGGCGCTCACCGCCAGTAAAATACCGAGGAAGAACAAGATGCTGGACATGTCAACTCGCCTTAGGGCCGAGAGAACGCCAGTTGAGCTGCGTGTCTTGTCGTCCATTGTGTGACTGACCAATTCGGACGTGACCCAAAGAACACCCAAGCTCAGTACCATGCCCATGAAGGGTGGAAGGTGAGTGAAGGCCTTGAATATCGGAACCATCATCAATCCGGCAAGGCCAAGCATAAGGAACAATGTCCGATGCCAGGGTTCAATCGTCTTATCGTCGTTTTCATCATTTTGTAGCGATACGGGTGGCAGATCGCCCTTCATCGATCGCGACGCAACCAGAAGCGGGATCAGCAAACAAACCACGCTCGCAAGAAACAAGTCTCGAATCACTTCGACGGAATTGATTTTGTTCTTGATCCACAACATCGTTGTGGTCACGTCGCCAATCACCGTCCAGGCCCCACCAGCATTGGCGGCGATGACCGCAATCCCGATGAACATCAGCCTCGTTTCGCGATCTGCAACCAGTTTTCGCAATAAAGAGACCACGACAATGGTCGTGGTCAAATTGTCTAACACGGCGGACAGGAAAAAAGTCACCCAAGCGACGATCCAAAGCAACTTTACTTTGTTCCTCGCTTTGACGCGTTGTGTTACTAGTGAAAAACCCTCGTGGGCATCGACTAGTTCCACGATGGTCATCGCCCCCATCAGAAAGAACAGGATACCGGCAATTTCCACGAATTCTTTTGGCAACTGATATTCCGTGAGAAATTCGAGCTTGGCGGGCAAGTGAGCAACCATGTGCGCGTCTCCGGCTGCAGCGTGCACTTTTTCCCACGCCTCGAAGGCCGCTTGTGGCACCAACTGTTCGTAACCGATTGCATAGATTGTCCAGCAAAGAACGCCGGTCAAGATGGCAGACGCAGCCTTGTTGATGTGAATCTGATGTTCGAAAACGATGGCAAGGTAGCCGATAACAAACACGACAATAATCGCAGTAATCATTAAGTTGCTTATTCTGCAGGGATGTGTTTCGGCGTCCGAATAGGCTTGCCAGCTTGCTCGTCGTGGTAGTAACCGCGAATGTGAGCGATGTAATCTACCATGGAATGGTCGCTGAAGTAGTCCAGCTTCCAGAGCCTAAGGGACGCGAGCAAGCCCAGAAATCGGTCGCGAACACGAAACCAAGAGCGCAAGTTGCTGATCCGGCCACGTCGATTGAGGTAGATCTCCTGACCCATATGTCGGTAGCCAAGCCAACGCGGAGGAATACGAGCGACAATATCGTTGTTATTGACCCAGCGATAGTGCTTTACCTTTAAGAAAGAAGTGTAGACACGATTACCCACACGCGGTGCACCGTAAGAGAAAATCGCTTGCGGATTCGACGGGATGGGCGAAATTTTGCACCGAACCGCACATATCGCCGCCATGGCTCCACCCAGCGAATGGCCGGCGAACCACATTGGACGTTGATTTTCTTTCACCTGCTGTTCCAGTAGGGGCCAAAGCTCATTCACTTCCGAGTGGAATCCACTGTGTACCCGTCCGACTTCGAATGCAACCGTCCATGCGTTTGCGTCAGCCTTTATGTCGTTCCACTGGTTCGGTTCGGTGCCACGGCATACGATCATGCAATCGAATCGATTGCCCAGTACATAAGCTTCGGCTCCATCGCGAGCGATAAACAAACATTGGTCGATTCCCGCTTCGTAAACGATACTCTCGACCAATTCTGGGGCAGCGTAGGCCAGTCTCGAAAGCTCCGCAAACAGTAACGACTTCTGGAGCCACGACAACTCTGCGATGGGTCGATCTAGTTTGATCGTGATTTTCTGATCGGCTGGTGGTTCTTCGCCGGTAGCCGTCGATGCGTTTGGCAACTCCGTCCTGGATTGAGTCGACATTTACTCACTCATACTAACGATTCTCAATGGGGACGATATCGCGTTTTAGATGTCCGGTGTAGACCTGACGCGGACGACCGATGCGAGTCAACGGAGAGTTCTGCATTTCGATCCAATGGGCGATCCATCCTGGCAATCGTCCGATAGCAAACAAGACCGTGAACATTTGGATGGGGATGCCCATGGCTCGATAAATGACACCTGAATAGAAGTCAACGTTCGGATACAGTTTGCGTTCGACGAAATAGGGATCACGCAGCGCGACCGCTTCGAGTTCTTGGGCGACCTCAAACAAAGGGTCGTTCAGGTTTAATTTATTGAGCAGCACATCGCAAGCCGACTTGATGATCTTAGCGCGAGGATCGTAGTTCTTGTAAACACGGTGACCGAAGCCCATGAGCCGGAAATTGCTCGTTTTGTCTTTGGCCATGTCAACGTATTTTTTCACATTGCCACCATCGTCTGCAATCTGCTTGAGCATATTGACACACGCCTCATTGGCACCGCCGTGGAGCGGCCCCCAGAGTGCACAAATGCCTGCCGAAATGCATGCGAATAGATTAGCATTGGACGACCCGACCAAGCGAACCGTCGACGTACTGCAGTTCTGCTCGTGATCCGCATGAACGATCAACAACAGATTGAGTGCTCGAACGAAGTCCGGATCCGGTTGGTAGCGTTCGCTTGGCAAGGCGAACATCATGCTTAAAAAATTCTGGCAATAGTCGAGGCTGTTGTCGGGATAGATAAACGGCTGTCCAAAGGCTTTTTTGTAGCTATACGCTGCGATGGTAGGCAGTTTGGCAATGAGCCGATGAACGGAAACCTCAACTTCCTCTGGATCGTGCGGATCGAGCGAGTCTTGATAGAAGGTCGATAATGCTCCCACAACGCTCGAGAGAATGGCCATCGGATGAGCGTCTCTCGGAAAGCCATTGTAAAAGGAACGCATGTCCTCGTGAAGCATCGTGTGCTTCTCAATCGATTCCTTGAACTGCTCCAACTGCTCTAGCGTCGGCAGTTCTCCGTAGATGATCAAATAGCTGGTCTCTAGAAAATCGCAGTGTTCCGCTAGTTCCTCGATCGGATAACCGCGATACCGAAGGATACCTCGATCTCCGTCCAGGTACGTAATGGAGCTGGACGCAGCGGCAGTATTAGCAAAGCCGTCGTCGATGGTCGTGTGCCCCGTGTCTTTGAGCAACTTGGATATGTCGATCGCACGGTCATTCTCCGTCCCTACGAGTATCGGCAATTCAATTTCTTTGCCGCCAATAGTCAGCTTGGCGGGTGAGTCGTCAACCTTGGGAGAACCGATCGTGGCACTCATGAAATGCTCCGCTGCACAGGTTTTTTTCCAGCACAGCCTCAAAAAGGGGGTACAGATTTGCTAAAGCAGTGTAGCCGGAAGCAGGCCTCGCGACAATCAGCCCAACAGGTTGATTTGAATGGATCGAGACGCTTTTCACTTGGATGACAGTTCCCAACCTATGCAGCTGCGCGATTTAAGGCGAGGGGCAGTTTGAAATCTACCTATGAACTGGGTGGCACGCTCTGAGGTACGAAGGGCGTGGTGAATCGCCAGAGTCATTTGCCACACTTCCCACGCCCATCGCTAATCGCGCTAATCGCTTTGGGCGTGCCACACGGTGGCCTGGCCTAGTAGTCTTCTGTCTGCCGCTCGCCTAAGCGTCTTCAAAATCCTCTCGTACAGCGTCGCCTGGGCTTTCGACCATTTGGCAATAACTATCGTATCGTCGAGCATCCAATCGGCCATCGGCTACTGCATCTTTGACCGCGCATAAGTTTTCGTGAATGTGTGTGCAATTGGGATATCGGCAGTTGGATGCAAAAGGCCGGATGTCTCGAAAGAGCCCCGACATTTCGCTCGCCACAATGTCCCAAAGTTGGAATTGTCGCACACCCGGCGTATCAATCATCGATCCACCGTAACTCAGCGGAAAAACCTCGGCGGTAGTCGTCGTGTGTTTGCCCTTTTGGTTCTCTAGACTCACGGCTTGAACCCGCTGCTTGAGCCCGGTATCCAACGCGTTCAAAATAGACGATTTCCCAACGCCGCTCTGCCCAACAACCACGCTGCTTCGGTCGCGAGTGATCGCGCGAAGCCGTTCGATCCCCCAGCCCTTGGCCGCGCTCACCATCACAACCCGGTACCCCATCTGGGCATAGGTGCCAATCAGCGGTTGCAGTGCCGACGCATCGATTAAATCACACTTGTTAATACAGATGCATGCATCGAGGTGATTCTGTTCTGCCGTGGCCAAAACGCGATCGATCAAATTCGGCTTGATCGAAGGCTGGGCGGCACTGGTGACGATGAGCAATTGATCTACGTTGGCCACCATGACGTGACGTCGTTGCTTGCTGGTCCTGCTCAGCGTCGATCGCCGTGGTTCAATCCGAACGATCCAGCCCTGAGCCTCTCCCTCAGGCAGGAGGGAAACTTTGTCTCCCGCGACCAGAACGTGCCGTTGATCCGTGGCCATGTTCTTGAGGACTCGCCGAACGGCACACCGAAAAATGCGGCCATCCGCCAACTGAACAATCGACTCGACGCCGTGCACCTTTAAAACAAGTCCATTGAGTGTTCGCTGAGCATTAACGTCCAAGTCGATTTGACCCAAAGCATCCGTTCCGCTATTCGCGATTAAATTCCCTTTGACCGTTCGGTGACGAGTTTGTTCGCCTTTTCCGCTGACCCGTTGGGAAGCCACGGTGTCGATATCCTCGCGATCGGATGCATAATCGCTCGTCAGGTCCGCATCCCTGGCTTGAGATTGGTGTTTCTTTCGAAACTCGATTCGGACCTTGTTGGATTTCTTGCGAGCCATACTTTCTAGGTCGCACTAACGACTGCTGTCGGCGCCGACGAGGAGGGGCGTCTTAGGTGAACACTTGGACCGATCAACTCCGTTATTTCGTTTTCGTCAAGCTCTTCTCGTTCCATCAGCGCATCCTTGAGCCTTTCCAGTTCCTCGCGTCTGGAGTGAAGTATATCGGTGGCTCTTCTGTCGGCCGCTCGCAGCGTGTCGCCAACTTCGGAGTCGATCGTCTCCTGTGTCCGCTCGCTGAACTGACGCTGTTGGTGGATTTCTCGTCCGAGGAATGGATCGCTGTCGGAAAGCTTGTAGGACACCGGACCAAGCTTAAGGCTCATGCCCCAATGTGATACCATTCTTCGGCCCAAGCTGGTTGCCCGTTCCAAATCGTTTTCTGCACCGACGGAGGTCTCGTCGTAGATGATTTTCTCGGCCGCTCGGCCTGCGAGCAAAACCACCAATTGGTCCCGGATTTCGCTCTCGGACATGTTCATGCGGTCTTCGTTCGGCAGGATTTGGGTGCTGCCCAAGGATTGGCCGCGCGGGACCACCGTCACTTTATGAACGCGCTGGGCACCGGGTAAAAACCATGCCGTCAATGTGTGTCCGGCCTCATGATATGCGGTTTTTTCTTTTTCGCTCGGCATTAGGACTTCTTCGCGTTTCGCGCCCATCAGGACCTTGTCCCTCGCGTAGTCGAAGTCAGACATACTGACACGGGACTTGTCATGGCGTGCCGCCCAGAGAGCAGCCTCGTTAACAATATTGCGTAAATCAGCCCCGGTTAGCCCCACTGTGGCTTCTGCCATCGTGTGCAGATTTACATCTTCCGCGAGCGGTACTTCTCGCACGTGGACCTTTAAGATTGCCTCGCGACCCTTGAGCGTCGGTCGCCCGACTGTAATCAGTCGATCGAATCGACCTGGGCGGAGCAAGGCAGGATCCAAAACGTCTGGCCTATTGGTTGCCGCCATGATGATGACGGAATCTGTGGGGGAAAAGCCGTCCATTTCGCCCAGAATTTGATTGAGGGTCTGTTCTCGTTCGTCGTGACCACCGCCAAGTCCAGCACCACGCTGCCGTCCAACCGCATCGATTTCGTCAATGAAGATGATGGCTGGAGACTGCTCTTTGGCCGTCGCAAACAAATCTCGAACACGCGATGCACCAACCCCGACGAACATTTGAATGAATTCACTGCCGTTGACCGAAAAGAAAGACACGCCAGCTTCGCCAGCCACCGCTCGGGCAAGAAGCGTTTTGCCTGTTCCGGGAGGTCCATTGAGCAAAACACCCTTTGGCACTCGCCCTCCCAGTTTTTGAAATTTTTCTGGCGACTTGAGAAATTCTACGATTTCTTGCAAATCTGCTTTTACCCCTTCGAGCCCGGCTACGTCGTCAAACGTGATGCTTTGGTCGGAAGGCTCAAACCTTTTGGCAGTCGACTTCGTGAAGCTCGTTAGAAAACCACCTCCCATCATGGAGTCGCGGCTTCGACGAAAGAACATGTACAAGCCCACGATAGTTGCAATAAGCAGTGACAGGAAGATCAGCATCATGATCGTGCTGAGAGTTCCGCCGGGCGCGACATCGTACTTAAAAGGGACCTGAGGCACAGCCACTGCCGTCGGATCATCTGGGTCGACCTTCACTGGCTTGCTCGACCTTTCTCGCAGTGCGTCGAGCTTTGCAAGGAGTTCGACTTGCGCCGCCCCGGTCGGTATGAACAAATCGAAATCTTTCTTATACGTTTCTCTAGATCCGCCAAGAGCTTCTTTGGCTTTTGACTCGGCGGACAGAGGCTTTTCCGGTAAAAAGATGAACTTGCCCTGGATATAAGACTCGTAAACCGTCAGTTCCTCTAAATTCCCCTTTTCCAACTGTTCCAAGAAGAAGCTGTAATCGATTCTTGAGCTCATTCCGGGCAGGAAGAACAGCATCAAGAAGACTGCTAGCAATATAAGGCCGACCATCCAAAAACCTTGGCCTCGTCGGACCGACTGGCCAGCTTGGCCTTCGTTTTTTTCCTCCCGGGGAGTTTTGCTCATATTCCTATGCTGTCCGTATAGCCTGTTTAAATTTGAAATTGGGTTTTTCCGTCCAGCGCGTTTACCGCACTTGGATCGCTTATTGTAGCGAGCCGCCCAATCTACCGGCAGGGCTATCCACTTTCCACAGGTTCTGTCTTGGCTTTCGCAGCGTTTTTTGGTATTTCCAACATGCAACCGTATATTCTTCAGATTTCGAGAACCAAAATGAGCCTAGACTCCGTACGTTCAAGCGAACTCTCGACCGAATCGCTCTTTGCGTTGATTGAGTCCAAATTGCATCTTTTGACAGAGATGCAAGGCATGTCTCTGGTTCAGACCGATCTGGTGGCCCAGCACGACATGACGGCATTGATGACCCTTCTTTCGCGGAAACAAGAATTGATGGGAGCCCTCGGTAGTGTTCAATCGAGGCTCGCTTGCTTTCAGCAGCAAGATCCTGAGCAACGTTCGTGGTCGACTCCAGCCCGGCGAAAGGCGTGCCAAGATATGGTGGCTCGCTGCGACCAACTATTGCAAGAGTTGATTGTTATGGAGGATCGTTCGCTCGGCAGCATGAACCTGCAACGAGAATCGGTCGCAGCCCAGCTTCAACAGAACGTCGACGCCTGCGCCATTCAGAATGCATACAACTCCCACGACCTCGAAGAATCTTCGTTCGATAGCTCCGTATCGTTGGAGGGTTGAGCATGCCCTCAACAGAAGGAAGTGTCCCATGTTTTCCGACCCAACTCTTAAAAGCCTCGAACAAACTGTCGCCTTTACGGAACGGCGACACGCCATTCTGGCGGGAAACGTCGCGAACACCGACACCCCCGGCTATCAATCCAAAGATCTATCGGTCGATACGTTTCAAAAGAGCCTGCGCGATGCCATTCAAGCGGATCGCCAAGAACGGGAAA
The DNA here is from genome assembly GCA_038219625.1 of Pirellulales bacterium. Classification (GTDB taxonomy): domain Bacteria; phylum Planctomycetota; class Planctomycetia; order Pirellulales; family Pirellulaceae; genus JBKCUI01. The sequence goes on from JBBRJI010000061.1 coordinate 13,915, forward strand.
TATCGCCGGGACTAAGGTTAAGCCTGCTCGGCTCAAGCAGCCAAGGCACCACGCCGTCATTCGAAGACTCCAAGAAAGTCGCCATGGAAAGCGTTCGCGATTCCATGAAGCAAATTGTTTACCATGACGGCAGCGACGATAGTCTCGAAATGCAAGTCACCCAAATCGCGAAAAATCAGTCGATGCACACGATGGCAATTGCCATGATGAAATCCCAGTTTCGCCAACTGCAAATGGCCATCACTGGATCGGCCAATGTTTAATTGATAGGGGTAGGGAAGCCGGGCAGTCCGGCTCCCCTCCCTCCAAACCGTACGTGCGGTTTTCCCGCATACGGCTTTCCAGTT
>JBBRJI010000062.1:0-14208 GCA_038219625.1 Pirellulales bacterium
CCCCCGAGCCTTTTTCGAGCCGGAATGCAGATGGGATTCTTTTCCATTGTAGCGTCTAGGCCATTAGACGAGGGGCAGTTTGAAATCGACCTATAAACTGGGTGGCACGCTCTGAGGTACGAAGGGCGTGGTGAATCGCTAGAGTCATTTGCCTCACTTCCCACGCCCATCGCTAATCGCGCTAATCGCTTTGGGCGTGCCACACGGTGGCCTGTCCTGGTAGTCTTCTGTCTGTCGCTCGCCATGACGAAAGAAAGTTCCGATGGGACGACTATTCTTCGGAAAAGCTGGATGGGACACTTGAGCTAGCATCCGGCCAAGCGGCGACAGGTCGACCTAAAAATTCCAGGAAGGGCTTTATTTTGCGTGCAATCTCCAGCCGTTTCGGCTGGGCTGCGAAATAGGCGTATGCACGCAGCCTCTGCGGATGGAACTCCGGCCCCACAATTTCCGCGGTCACAATTTGCCGCGTATATTCGTTGTTTTCTCGCAACGGGTTGTATCCCTCAATCAGATCCAGTTCCGCAATGGTTGGGTCCATGTCAGCAGCTTCGAATTCCCAAATTTCACCGAGCAGCCAATGATTGCCAGGTGCGGCCGCAGGATAGGGCCCCAGGTCATACAAGTCCGATTGAATCGCCCCCGCAACGATCCGAAGGGGTTTGCGGGGCCAAAGTTCGCCTCGCAAATACGATTTCTTAAGGGTTCCATAAACAAAAAAAGCCGAGATGTCATTCGTGTTCATCGCTCTTTAAACCTGGTGGGAACTTGAGTCTGGATCGCATCGAGACATAAGGGTTCGAACAATTTGATTGGCGGACCATCCCATTTTGAGCATCTCCAACTTAAGCTTCGTGTCAGTGTGCGACTTTCGGACATGCTGCCAGAATTCGTATCCTTTAGGAGTCGCCGCTAACAGAACAATCACTGCAAAAATCAATGCAAAAATGAGATCATGGTTAGAATTAAATGCATTCATCATTGATTTCCTTGCACTAAGTACCTTTGCGTTCCATATCAAAGTTGTTTTCTTGAGATTCGGAGATTTGACAAGATTCTTGGAATCGAAGTTCGGTAGACGATTTACGCCGAGCGGCAAGCGACGAGGATCGGTGTTGCCCCATTCGGGGCGTTTTCCGAAATGGACAGGACCCAACGGACAGGGGCACAGTGAGTTCGAAAGCCAGAAACCTCAGTCCTGGCACGTTCGCACTTGATCGACAAAATCCGCGATCTGGCGATGGATTCGGTGTATATCTTGCGCCGCATCGACGACGGTTGCCTTCCCGCCAGCCCGGGCAACCTGATCCAAAAAACCTTGCCGAACACGTCGGAAGTACTCAATGCCTCGTTTTTCAAGTCGGTCCGGACCGCGTTGAAACCGTTGGAATGAGACCGAGGGATCGAGATCGAGAACGATCGTGGCGTCAGGAAAGAGTCCACCCGTTGCACACTTGCCGATGGCCCAAAGGTCGTCGACGCTTAAGCCGCCCGCCACCCCTTGATAGACAACATTGGCTAGGAGGAACCGATCGCAAATCACGGTCGAACCAGCATGCAGAGCTGGCCGCAGTTGTTCGGCGACGAGCTGTGCTCGGGCCGCCATGTAGAGGAGCATCTCCGACGTATTGGCTAACGGAATGTCCTCACGATGCAAGAGGATCTCGCGCACCGCTTCGCCAAGCTTCGTTGAACCCGGATCTCGGAAGCATACGACCGATACTCCCGTCGACTCAAGATGCTGTCGAAGCAAGTCGATTTGAGTCGATTTGCCCGCACCGTCGATACCATCCAATGAAATAAACATTAGAGTGCAAACGCTTCCGCATCTTCCTTTGGGGCAGCTTGATATCCGTTGGGCTCCATTGAACAACCCGCGCGGCCTTGACTAAGCGACCGGATGGCACTCGAGTAGCCAAACAATTCTTTGAGTGGCGCCAGGGCGGTGATGCTGGATGTCGCTCCCCGAGCTTCGGTACGCTCGATCAGCCCGCGGCGTTGTTGCAGATCCCCCACAATTTCGCCCAGGTAGTCTGGCGGAGTCGTGATCTCCATCTTCATCACGGGCTCTAACAACGTAGGACCACCTGCTCGAAGCCCCTCATCGAAAGCATCGTTGGCAGCGATCTTGAACGCAACCTCATCAGAACCCACTTCCGCCACTTCGCCGCCGAGAATACTGATACGCATGCCCGTCAAAGGAAATGAACCTATGAGCCCACCTCCTTCGGAACGATTTCTTAACTCCTCCAACGCAGCTTGACGAAGGTTCTCTGGCAGCATTTTCTCGACGGGTGTTCGGTCGAGAATGATGACTTTGGCGGAGACATCTTCGAGCGGTTCAAATTGGACGCGTAGCCTTGCAAACAGTTGTTGCGAACCCACCTGCCGATTGCATTCGCCCGTGACTTCCGCAATGCTGCGAACCGTTTCTCGATAACTAACCCGCGGTCTGTAAAACTTGACATTTAGATGGTAGTCGCGAACCAGACTGTTCTTGATCACCTCCAGATGCAATTCGCCCATGCCACTAATGATCGTCTGCCCCGATTCGGCATTCTCGATCGCATGAAAAGTTGGGTCCTGTCGTTTGCGCATCTCCAAGACTTCGGCTAGCTTTTTTCGTTCTGTCGCATTTTCCGGTTCAATAGCCATCGATATCACCGACTGAGCAAACTGGATGGATGGCAATTCAATCATGTCGCGAGTATCGCATAGGGTATCGCCGGTAATCGAGTCGCGGGGCCCAATAATGAGTGCGATATCGCCGCACTCCAGCGACTCGATTTGTCCCTGGCGTTCTCGCTTCGTCGCGTGGATCTGCCAAAGCTGAGCGACGTTTTCTTTCTTGTCGCGATTGGGGTTGTAGACTCTCGAATTCGAGTCGAGTTTGCCCGAATAGACGCGAATCCAAAACATATCTCCCGTTTTGGCTGGCAAGACTTTAAACACAAGCGCGCAGAACGGATCTTTGGGATCGGGTTTGCGTTGCAGTGTCTTGTCTCGCTTCTTTGGGTCAACTCCAACTACCCCAGGTCTGTCCAATGGACACGGAAGGTACGATGCGACCCCGTCGAGCAGCGGCTGTACGCCAGCTCCATGAAGCGCCGATCCACAAAGAACCGGCTGCAGTTTCAAGGCGATGCATGCTTCTCGCAATGCTTTTCGGATCAATTCATTCGGGATGGGTTTTTCGTCCAAAGCCAACTCCATCATCTCGCTGCTGTGGAGGTAGAGTTTTTCGAGCAAGACGTTTCGCCAGTCCATCGCGTCCCCCAAAAGTTGCTTTGGAATCTCTTCGACTAGAACCGTCTTGCCCTGGTCCTCCTTGTTGAACCGCAGGAGTTTCAAGTCGATCAAATCGATGATGCCTTGGAAGGGGTCGTTGGTGTGACTGGGCCCTTGCCCGACCGGGATCTGGATAGCCACGGGATCGGCGTTTAGGCGTGGTCCAATCTCTTCGAGCACACGATAAAAATCCGCCCCTTCGCGATCCAGTTTGTTGATAAAAACAATTCGTGGGACAGCGTACTTGTTGGCTTGTCGCCAAACGGTCTCGCTTTGTGCCTCGACCCCTTCTCGAGCACTGAAAACCACCACCGCACCGTCCAGCACTCGCAAGCAACGTTCCACTTCGGCGGTGAAATCTACGTGGCCTGGGGTATCCAGCAGGTTGACCGTGCAATCCTTCCAATGAAACGTCACGCAAGCAGCAAAAATGGTGATTCCACGCTGTTGTTCTTCGGGATCGTCATCGGTTTCGGTGGTTCCGGAATCGACCGCTCCAGCTCGATGCTTGGTTCCGCTCATGTAAAGCATTTGCTCAGTAACCGTGGTCTTGCCAGCGTCAATGTGAGCAATAATGCCGATATTTCTAATTGTCGAAAGTTCGCGAGCCATGATCTGGGATTTGAAGTGTGCGGGCGATTGCCGCTGGAATACGAAAAACTAGGTCGATGGAATGTAACTTCCAAACCCAATCAAGCCTAGTGGCTTGGGGCGTTTTGGTGGATGCCTGCGTCGTGGGTCAGCTTTTCACGATGTCGTTTCTTCCTTCGCCCACAAAATGAGCATCGCGGCGAGCCCTAGTAGAGGGGCCAAGCCTACCAACGCAACCCCGAGATCGAACGAGCGTGTCGCGTCCACGTATCCACCAAGAACGCGATGCAACGGCGATGCAACGATCCATCCAAGAAAGGAAAGGATTCCTGTCGCCTTGCCAAGGTTGGCAGCAGATAGCTCTTGAGTGAAGGAATAATAACATGGGAATAACCCTAGGGTGCCAGCTCCCACTATTAGCAATACGGCCAATAACGCCCAACCTTGCGGCAAGATGGCCGCCAAACAAGTGCAACATGCTAACAACGAGCAACCTGCGTAAGTGACTAAACGCGAACCATGCACACTCATGCCTTGGCGAGATAACCACATGGCCACAAACCCTGCTCCGATGCAACCCACATCCGTCGCCAAATAATACGCCGAGTTAAAGAGCAATGCCGATGCCTCGCTGTAGCCTCTCCCCTCCTGCAAGAACATGGGAAGCCATGCTCGAATGAGCTGCCAAGATGTATTGATCGAAATGACCATGATCGCCAGTGCCCAGAATCGTCGGTTTGCAAGCAAGTCAATCAACCAAAAAGTCTCATCGCTTCCTTTTTGATCGGTTGTCTTCTCCCTGACGAGTGATCCTGGAGGGATCGCAAAACACCAAGCTATCGCCCAAAACACTCCGACCAAACCAACCATTTGAAACGGTGGTCGCCACGCTTGTTCGTTTTGATTCACCATGAAAAATCCTGCAATTATGATGGGTGTTAGGATCGCGCCGAGTGAGGCGCCACTTTGCAGGATACTATTGCCAAACGGCCGCTCCTGTTTGGATAAAATCGTATGCGTTACGACCAACGCACACGGCCAATGTCCAGCTTCGAAGAATCCAAGCAATGCCCTGCATGTCAGAAGCGAGCTGTAATTCCAAACGAAGCCCGTCGCGAATCCAACGGCGGACCATGCGAGCAATACCGACGGATACAGCCAACGCACCGAGACGCGATCCACCATGAAACCAAAGGCCAAGGACCCAAATGCAAATGCGGTCCCAAACGCCCACTCAATGTTCCCATATTCCGAAGAGCTCAATTGCAACTGAGTTTTGATACGAACCGACATATTCGCTAGAACTTGACGATCCATGTAATTGATCATCGTAGCTAACAACAACAGGATGCTAACAGTCCATTGCCATCGGCTGAGCGAAGTCGAGGGAATCGCCAAAACAACACACTTCCAATCTGCGCACTAGCAGTGCTATGAGTTAAAACGAACGGTTGGACGTCTGAGATTAGTTTAGCGGAAGCTAGTCGTGAACCGCAGGCCCCCTTCCAGGGTTAAGGGTTTTGATCCTCTCGGCTAAAGTTATAGTAAGCATTCCCCGAGATAAACTCGGGGGCATTCCGACATGCCGTCGACTGCATGCCGAGGAACCGCCTAGGACCGTTCGATCAATAACTGTCCGCTTTTCCCGTAGCGGAAGTCGCCAAGACTTTCGGAATGAGCGGGCGCCGAAACTCTTGGCGAGTTTCGCTACGACACTAATTGATCGAGTGAGCCTTAAATGATCTCTTGAATGGGGTATATATGCTCAACTCCAACGAGTTTTTGGTTCAGCCCACTATAGAAATACGATAGCTTGTTCGGGTCCATACCCAACTGATTGAGCACGGTCGCGTGAAGGTTCTTAACATGCAATGGTCGCTCTACGGCGGCAGCCCCTAGCTCGTCGGTGGTGCCAACGGTGGTTCCGCCTTTGATCCCGCCGCCGGCCATCCACATGGTAAAACCGTAGGAATTGTGGTCCCGACCCGTGCTCGCTTGATATTCGGCCACCGGCTGACGACCAAACTCTCCACCCCAGACAACCAGTGTGCTATCGAGTAATCCACGTTGTTTCAGGTCCTTGATCAACGCCGCGATGGGCTTATCCGTATTGCCAGCGTGAAGATTGTGGTTCTTTTCAAGATCACCGTGCGCATCCCAATTGTCGTCATTGTGCGCTCCACCTGAATACAACTGGATAAATCGAACTCCGCGTTCAACCAAACGCCTCGCCATCAGACAACGACGACCAAAATCGTCTGTTCGAGTTTCGCCAATTCCATAGGACTTCAACGTGGCTTCGTCTTCCTGTGCCAAGTCCACGACTTCGGGCGCCGATTGCTGCATCTTGTACGCAAGCTCATAGCTAGAAATGCGAGCCGCAAGTTCCGAGTTGGCCCCCCGTGTGGCAAGGTGAACTCGATTGTTCTCCGCGATCGCATCGATCAAATCCCGTTGCAGTTCGCGCGAGGTTCCGACAGGCGGCTGCAGATCCAATAGCGGTGCGCCTTTGGCTCTCAAAATCGTTCCTTGATAATTGGCTGGCATGTAGCCACCCGACCAGTTCTTGGCACCGCTGATTGGGCCTCCTTTGGGATCCAACATGACCACGTAGCCGGGTAAGTTCTCGTTGACGGAACCAAGACCGTAATTGATCCAGGAACCCATCGATGGTGAGCCGCTCAAAATTTTGCCCGAGTTCATCATGAGCATAGCCGATCCATGGATCGGGGAGTCCGCAGTCATCGAATGGAGAAAAGCAATGTCGTCTACGCACTCTCCCAAGTGGGGAAACAAATCGCTGACCCATTTTCCGCACTGGCCATATTGTTTGAACTTCCAACGTGGTTCAACGATTCGGCCTTCGTTGCGATGGCCACCGCGGCCAAATGTTTTTACCGCGATGGTCTTGTTGTCCATGCCGATCATGTTTGGCTTATAGTCAAACGTGTCGATTTGACTTGGGCCACCGTACATGAACAGAAAAATGACAGACTTGGCTTTGGCCTGAATCGTCGTATGTGCCGAACCAGACGTTGCATGCTCGTCGGCTGACGCACTCTTACTAAAAAAACCGTCTGCGGTCAACAACGAAGTCAGTGCGACGCTACCAAAACCGCAACCCGCTTCCCAAAGGAACTCGCGACGGGTCCGTCCGCAAAAATTTTGTTTTGCCATGATTTATCTCAATCCAAGTAAATGAATTCGTTGCTGTTCAGGAGAACCAAACAATACTCTCGAAACGCCTGTGACTCGCTCAGCCCAAATTTCTCGCTCAGCGTTCCAATGCGTTTGATCGCCCTTTGTATCTCTTCCTCGTTTGCAGGCCGCGAATAAACCAGTTCGACTGCGGCTCGAAGATTGTCTGCTAAGCCAGCTCCCTTTTTCACCGCGTATGCAGCCAAGTGACTGGATTGCTCCTGTAGGAAGGCTCCGTTTAACATGTTCATTGCTTGGGCTGCTTGTGTCGTGAGGAATCGTGCTTCACAGCTCGAGTCTGTTTCGGGGAAGTCAAACGCCGACAATTCTGGAGGGATCAACGATCGCTTAATGAAAATATAGACACTTCGACGCGATCTATCCGCTGCATCCGAGTTCCCCCAACCCTTGCCCGGGACACTTTGGCCAGCCTTTACATCGTCAGAGACGGTCGGGAAAAAACTCGGTCCATGCTGTTCCCAGTTGATCCGACCGTTTGCGGTGAGGACTGCGTCGCGAATCTCTTCGGCACTCAATCGTCGAACGTTGAAGCGTGAGAAGTAATCATTGCCAGGATCGCGTTGAACGCTCTCTGGATCTCCGGTGGAGCTCAGCCGATACGTTTGCGACATGAGCATCATTCGGTGCAACGGTTTCAAGTGCCATTCGAATCGAACGAGTTGCTGCGACAGATAATCCAATAATTCCGGATGCGTTGGCGGGTCGCCAAGTTGACCAAAATTGTTCGACGAACGAACAATGCCTCGACCGAAGTGCCGCTGCCAAATGCGATTGGCAATCACTCGACCTGTCAATCGATTGGTGGGTGAAGTCAACCACTTCGCGAGCACGGTTCGGCGTCCAGCGGAACTTGCCTTGGGCACGCTCAAAACGGGTTTTTCCTCTTGAAACAATTTCGGGAACGCGGGTTCTACTAAGTCGCCCGGTGCTTGCGGCGAACCTCGCATCAATACATAGGTCTGCTCAGGTGTCGCATCGCATTTCGCAAGTCCTAACCGAAAATCGAGAGGCAGGGATTCCATTTCCTTGCGAACATCTTCAGCAAGTTTCTTGAGCGACTGGTACTCATCCCATTGGCTAGGTTCCAATTGCGTTTTTAATCGTTCTCTCGCGACTTTATCCCGATCAGGGCCCTTGGCTGCTTTTTTGTCTTCGTCCGTCATCTTCGCAATGCCTAACTCTTCGAGTCGGCGGATCGACTCCCGGGTCTCCTTCAATCGCTTTCTGAGTTCATCGTTCCGGCGGGCCAAATCATTTTTGGAAACGTCCATTTGATTGTTCGATTTTTCATCGCCGCGTGTACCATAGGGTGTGACATCGCGAAGAAAGGCAACCATTTGGTAGTAGTCTTTCTGAGGTATCGGATCAATCTTGTGATCGTGGCATCGAGCGCAGTTGAGAGTGAGTCCCAAGACGCCTTGACCAATGGTCGTAACAAGATCGTCATAGCCATCAAATTTGGCTTGCAACGGATCTGCAGGTTCATCGTCCCAAATTCCAAGCCGATAAAATCCCGTAGCAGTAAGCGATTCGCTATTCGGATCGTCCAATTCGTCACCTGCCAACTGCTCCAGCAGAAATCGATCGTAAGGTTTGTCGCTATTGAAGGCATCGATGACGTAGTCTCGGTACTTCCACGCGTTTGGCTTTGGTCCGTCTCGTTCGAAACTATTGGTCTCCGCGTAGCGAACCAAATCGAGCCAGTCGCGAGCCATCCGTTCGCCAAATCTTGGGTCGGCCAGGAGTTGGTCTACTAGCTCCGCGTAAGCGGACTCGCTTGGGTTCTTAGCGAATCGTTCAACGGTCTCTAGTTCCGGTGGCACACCTATGCAGTCAAAGTACAAACGCCGAACAAGTATTCTGGGTTCTGCTTGCGGGGCTGGTTTGAGAGAGTCTTTGTTCCTGCGCGCGTACACAAATGCATCGATTGGATTGGTGTGGGGGACCGGTGCATGAACTGCAGGAGGAAGTGGATTGCTCAGAGGAACGAATGCCCAATGCTCTTTGTATTCGGCCCCAGACTGGACCCAATTCTTTAGAAGCTCGATTTGTTGTTTTGATAGACCAGAACCTTCTGGCGGCATGCGCACGCTTGGATCGGCGGAAGCGACTCGCTTGAGGATCTCACTTGAGTTCCAATCGCCAGGCACGATCGGTTTCAGGCCATTGTCGCTTTCGCTAGTTGCTTTCGCGAACTCATGCAACGCGACCCCCGACTCCTGTTTGTCCGGTCCATGGCACGAGAAGCACTGTTTGGCGAGAATGGGACGAATCTGTCGACTGAAATCGACTTCGACAGCCGAGTTTGAATCTGCGAGGCTCCGATCCATCATTCCGAGCGCGAAAAGGAGGCCGCAAACTCCCGCGTTGGCAAAAATCGCAATCGAAAGTGGGCGGCGATCAAAAAAGGTCGCGTAGTGAAATGGCTTCAATTTGGATTGCTCGCAGGGCAGGAGGAATATCGGACTCAACATCCTGTCCACTTGGGGACTGACTCATTGTACCAGCAAAGCAAGGAAACCTTAAAGCCGAAAGGGGCAAGAATTTTAGGACACCGTGGCGGATGCTGCTAGCATCCGAGCCATCCATAGCCGCATCCGAACCGACGCTAGCAGCGTCGGCCACGGTTCGCAACACTCCGCGTAACCTGAGTTCGCAAACGATGCCCACCAGCATGATCGGCAGAATGGGGACGTGGAAGTAGTCTTGAATGTTACCAGCCACGGCGACGCCAATCGCCAGAATCGCAAAATACGCAATTCCCCGTTGTGTCGAGGTTGCGACTAGCCAAAGGATCGGTAACAGCAAGACGCAAAGATCGTAGTGGTACGTATGTGGGCTGATGAGGATCGTCGAGCCGAGGAGCATGAGAGCCTTCTCTGGCGAATCAACCGCGTAGTGTCGATCTTCAAAGACGCAGTAAAGCAAGTAGATTGATAGTGGCATGCAGATGGCCCATTTGCACCACTCCGTCAAACCCGGGGGCAGACTATAGGCCATGGTCATGAGATTGCAGGACCAGTCGAGTCGGTAGCCAGCGTTCTCGGCATAGTTTCCTGCCGTACTAAGCACTTTGGCAAACGCCATCCATGTATCGATTGGGACAAGACAAGCGGTGGCTCCCCAGATAATACAAACGCTCAGACTGGCGCCAGCAAAAAAACGCCATCGACCATTCCGTAACATTACCAGCGGCATCAGAAAGAACAGCGTCGGCTTGATCGAAAGAACGCCAAATACCATGCCGGCCGCGTAGTCGCGATGCGACTGTAGCAATCGCCAAGTCAAGCATACGAGAAGCAACCAGCAAACGCTTTTCTGACCGAGGGTAATCGAAAACAACAACGACGGAAACAATATCAGTCCAAGCCATAGGTACGTTGACTTGGATTGCGTGTCAGCCAACGATTCTGGGTTACCTTTGGACGCAGAGTGGTTGGCAATATCGGCTATTAGCTTCGCCGAAAGGAATGCCGCGGAGATGAGTACCAATAGCCAACACACTACGGCCCATCGATAAGACAAACATGCGAATGGGCTAAACAGGACGTAATGCGGAGGAGGGTAAACTGGCGGGAAATACTGGTCCGTCTCCCATTGGAAGCCAACAATCTTTGGGTTGTATTGCCAGGCTCGAAACGTATCGACGTCATAAAGTTCCCGGACGTGCCCGGACACAATCATGCGCGCGCCAACCCATTCTTGCATAAAATCAGCGCCGTATGCCGTTCCTGTTTCCTCGGGAGTCCATTCGTAGTTGGGGGCGAAGACTAGGTAGACAATGGCAATACTTACAAAAACCAAACACGGAAGCCAAATTGACGGTCGCGGTAATTTGGTTGCGTGCATTGTTGAATGACGTTGATAATGAGAACAAAAGCAAATGGATTGTTATGCGAGGTCGCGCTGACGATGAACCACTTTGACTGCAGTTCGCAAATAGGCTCGCTGGATCATCAGACAAAGCTCGATAAGATCCTGTAGCATTGGGAGCAAGGAATCCCAGTCCGCGACTGCTTTGCGGTCAACTTCGCCGGCCAGTTCCTGAATGATGCGCGCAATGGCTGGCATTTCGATCGTCTTGGCGATTTCCTGCAGTGTTTGTAGTCGAGACTTGAGCACAAGCGGATTGCGAGAATCAAAACTATGAATCACTCGTTCTAATTGGTAGCCAATCATGATCGCATGTTGATCGTTCATGTCAGTATCATTGACTAAGCCAGGCGCACGCCAGCCAATCGGTGTAGAGGCAAATTTCTCAACCAACATCGGGTCGTAAAGCGAACCGGACTCGTCGCGAAGCCTTTGAATCGCATCTTCGTGACTACACGGAGAGGACGTCAACACGGATGTCATCGCGTCGTAAGCGTTGACGATCGCAACAATCCTTGCTCCCAACGGAATGGCTTCTCCGACAACTTCGCCAGGGCCGCCATAGGGGAGGTTTTGGTATTTTAAGATGTCGAGTAGATCGCGAGAATGGAACGCCGCTCTTGCAATTTCAGACCCAACTCGAACATGATTATCAACTATATCCTGATTTTTCGGATTCAGGGAATGGAGTTTTTCGATGGCATCGGCATCCGCTGTTCCTACCGCGCCAATGTCATGTAGCATGGCTGCGATTTCAAGCATGTACAATTGACCAACGGACATCAAGCCGCGGGCGAGGGCGACGCTCATTTCCCCTACACGGTGTGAATGAGCGGCCATCTCGGGTACCCGAAGCGACATGGCTGCATTGAGGGTTACCACCGAATGATAGGATATCGGATGTTCTTCGATATCGATAGAAGAGAGTTTGGTGGCTTTTTTTAGTTCCGCTTCAATCGCGTCAATTTCCATTTGCGGATTCCAGCAGCGGACAGCGTTTCTGCCGCCATGCTTGGCCGCGTAGAGCGCTCGGTCGGATTGCTCGATCTGTGACTGAAGGTTGGGAGCACCGAAGTTGCTACTGGAAAAGCCGATACTGGCGGTAACTTTGTACGGATCTGCCAAGTGCTCTTGGATGCCAGCACGAATGCGCTCTGCCATGGCAACGCCTTCTTCTACCGTAGCCGAGTCCATGGTAACGCAAAATTCTTCGCCCCCATACCGAGCAAAAGTCGCACCGGTCCCGATAAGTTTTTGAACCGTTTTGACCAAGTCTTTGAGGACTGCGTCTCCAGCAGCATGACCATATTGGTCGTTGAGCTTTTTGAAATGGTCAACGTCCATCATGATCGTGATGATTCCGCGATCACCCTGATTGCGATTTGACCAAATTGCTTCGATTCGTTCGAACAGAGCCCGACGATTCAATGCACCGGTCAATCCATCCCGCGAGGCCAGCTCATGCAGTACATCGTTTTGGCATCGGATTTGTTCCTTCGAGGTTTCGAGGTCGGACAAAGCCTTCAAAAGGTCTTTGTGTTGCGATTCCATTACGGTGATGTCTTCGAAACTTATCAATGCGCCAGAAACGCGTTCATCCCCGTCTAAGACCGGGGTAGCGTTTACCACAAAGCTGAGTTCTTTTTCTAGTCCAACCTTCAAATGAACCTTTACGGCGGTTTTTTGTGCGTGTTCCCGAAGAGCGTAGTCCCATGGCCACTCTTCGTTCGTCTCTCGTCGCCACGGCAATTGGCTCAGGCACTGACCTAGCAAATCGTCGGTGCGACGATCAACGCTTTTTGAAAAGGAATCGTTTACCAACAGCATCTTGCCCGCCGAGTCCAAAATAACAACGCCACCAACGATGGTATCGAGGGTGTTGCGTACCCGCTTTGGCACGGCACTCTTTGGATCCAATACGCTCAACGAACGCGATAGGAAAAAAGAGAAGCTACCGAAATTCAACGCAAATCCAACCAACAACAATATCGACCATTTGATCAAGGCTGGACCGTAGCTTTGCGAAATCGGTTCAAATGCAATTTCTAACTCGGCGAACGTTTTGTTGCCGCGGTCAAGCGGGATTCGAACCTGATTCAAATTGGACGGCTTATCGGGACTCAGAGTCCAGTGCCGATTATGATCCGGACTTGCGTACAGAACCATTCCGTCGTACCGGATAATACTTAGGCTCTTGAGGTCCGCAACTTGAATCAACGCGGCTCTGCACGATTTCTGAAGGCCGTTATTGTCTTTGTTCGACAAGTAAGTCGAACTGCTCGAAGCCAGTTGTCGGCTAACGTCTTGCCGATCCCGTTGGGTTTCGTTGCTTTCAAACGGAATCATTCCAGAGATACCTCCAGCCAACATCGGTCCAAACGACATCGTCGCAAGGATGATCGCCATTTTATAGGTGATCTTCAACAGAGGCATTAAAGGGGGTGTCCAGAATTTAAAAAAGGATTGGGTATGAGCGTTGCTGCTTCCAAAGGGGGCTTCTGGGTTTTGGAACAAGCCACTTTACTGTTGCTTAAAACTTCCGATCAGCTCGCAAAGAATGCTTGATTGCTCAAGTTAAGTTGACGATGCGCATAAGATACACCGTTCATGACGACTTTGACGTTCGTATCGATTGCTTAAGCTCGCTAACGTTTGGGTAGGATTGTGCCGAGCAAATCGTCTATAGGGAAAGAGACGAAGGTGTCAGTAGGTACTTCCACTTATAGGACTCCTGCACCCTATATGCTTAACGCCGACTCCTTCAAAACTCGATACCGTGGATAACCGCACTTCTAATATTGCTGTCCATGGATGGATCGCCCGGTCGCGTTGGTGCATGGAGGATTGTCGTGTTGGAGTTCGCACGAAGACTAACTTCGCAGGGAAAGGCTTGGGCGATTTTGCTCACGCTTTGTTCCGCTGTAGCGAACGCGCAAACCAACCCGTTGCGGTTTTCGACGCCCGCGTACGATCTTCCCCAGGCCTTGCCGTCTCAAGGGGTTTCCAGCGAAGAATTCGAACGCCGCGTTGGACTTCAAGGCCAGGTCCCCCCTTTTTCGGATGTTCCGGTTTTTCCGAACCCTCAGTCTGTGCCAGCGATAAACCATGCTCCGCCCATCGAAGCTCCATCGCCATTTCCGGGATACCTGGAGAACCCGCCAGTAGCAAATCCAATTCAAAATACATCGCAAGTTGCATTGGTCCAAACCATTCCCTGGTGGCAAGAGCAGTGTTCTA
>JBBRJI010000063.1:0-14201 GCA_038219625.1 Pirellulales bacterium
GGCAGCGGAACCGTCTTTTGCCAAACCTACGGAGCAATCATTGTAAAGGAATTGGCGGAGGGAGAAAAATTCTTCTTGGACAATCGCTTCGCCGTGGCATTCTCTGACACGGTTACCTATCAATTGGTAAAAGCCACTGACAGCGTCCGGGACTCGATCATGTCAGGCGAAGGCCTTATCAACCGGTACACAGGGCCAGGTAGAGTCTACTACCAAACACGTGGTAAGGCCCCCATCAATTTCTTAGGTTATCTCTTTAGTTCATCTATCTGATTCGAAAGCACGGACAATCGCATGGCCCAAGCAATCTCGGTCCCGCGTCGCGCTGACCTGCTCGACCAAATGCACAGGGCGAACCGATTTGCTTGGATACTTCTTTTGTTGGAACTCGCCTTGATCGGAATCGTGGCAGTCCTGGTGGACTGGCGATGGGTCCTACGTGAACCGATCCTAACCACGGTCGCCATCGGTGCCATGGTATGTCCCTTCGCTTCGTCGGTATTGATTCATTTAGCGACCAAAAAAAAGCGAATCCAAGATCTGAAAGAAAGCACTCGATTTGGACAATACGATAAGTATCGGCTACAGACCCTCTTTCGCGAGACGTTGGCAAGCCTCCGATTGCCTGACGAAGACTTGCCCGTTTACATTGTGGCCAGCCGATCCATGAATGCTAGCGCAATGCATGTGGGCGTTGGAAGCCTTTTCAAGTCACTCAATGGTATCTACCTGAATCGCCAAGTCCTCCACAAAATGGAGCCCGCCGAAATCCAAGATCTAATCGGCCATGAGTTGGGACACTACTACAAGTACTATCTGGTCATCGACCGGTTTCGAGTCGTTACCGTAGCCTTGGGTTCCCTTCTTGGAATCCTGGTTGTGCAACGCGTTGGACTGGGCAGCTATTTGGGATACGCCATTTTGATGGGAGTACCCTGGCTGTCGTGGTGGCTCTCGTCGCTCCCGTATACGAGAAATGCAACGGCGATTGAATTCCTGTGCGACGATTTTGGCGCTCAAGTTGGAGGAGTTTTTCCATCGATACACGGTTTGCTCAAGCTTGGCCAGTCCGCGGAAGTCGAGTGCGTTGTGATGCAGCAAGCGATTTTGTCCAAAGTAGCTGGCAATTTCAATCCGTCCGAGCTTATCGAAGCCATCACGTCGAGCATCCCCTACGGCCAGGCCACACGCGAAGAGATCGCCGACAAAGTCAACCGTGAATTGAATCATCGGGCAGCGACGAATTCGAAGTCCATCGGTGGCCTGTTGCGATACATGTGGAACAGCGACGTGGATGCTGACTCAGCGTCGGAACTCAAGGAAGAGGCTAAGAAAATTGCGAAAATCCAATCCGAGCCAAGACTTGATTGGGAGCAATTGCTATCGAACCCAACGCAAGTTCAATTCAACGAAGACGGCATGCGAAAACTGATTGCCATGATCGAAAACCGACCGACCGAACTTCTTTTTCGAGTGCCAGAAAGCCCTGGCGAGGTTCATCCACCTCTGCGAACCCGTATCCTCTACCTCTGGTACAATCGCAGCGAAATAGAAAATCAACTTCGATCACGCGTTTAAGCGGTGTTAAACTAATAGCGAAAGATTCCGGTACGTGTGGCACGTCCCAGAGCGAAAGCGATGGGCGTGGGAAGTGTGGCAAATGTTGCAAGCGACTCCCACGCCCTTCGTAACCTCAGGGACGTGCCACACGCTCAAAGGGCACACGCTCAAACGGCTCGGGGTTAAAACGATTTAAAAGAGAATTAGACAAATGACTTCATTCATACCAAATGTTCAGGGTACCTCCCGTCGCGAATTCGTGAAAACCTCTACGTTGGCCGCAAGTGGATCGATCGCTGGCGCAGTCAGTCTTTGTTCGGCAGTTCATGTGGTCGGTGACGACACCCTGAGAGTCGGGCTGATCGGCTGCGGCGGGCGTGGCACTGGAGCCGCCACGCAGGCACTCATGGCCGATAATCGTGTCAAACTCATTGCCATGGCGGACGCATTTGAAGATCGCTTGCAACTGAGCCTCAAAAGCCTTAACAAGATCGAGGGACTAGAGTCCAAGATCGATGTCCCTCCTGAGCGGCAATTCGTTGGCTTCGATGCGTATAAGCATGTGTTGTCGAGCGATGTCGACGTCGTTTTGCTCACCACCCCTCCGCATTTCCGCCCATTGCATTTGCAAGCTGCAATCGCAGCGGGAAAACACGTCTTTGCAGAGAAACCGTGTGCGGTCGATACCATAGGTGTTCATTCCGTGCTTCGAAGTTGTGAAGAAGCTAAGAAAAAAAACCTGGCCGTCGTGTCTGGCCTCTGCTTGCGGTATCACACTCCGTACCGAGAAGCGGTGCGTCGCATTCAAGACGGAGTGATCGGTGATGTGCGTACACTACTCGCAAATGACTACCGTGGCCCGATTTGGGTCAAGCCGCGCCAACCCGAATGGACCGACATGCATTGGCAGATGCAAAACTGGTATTACTTCACATGGCTTTCAGGCGATTTCAACGTCGAGCAGCACGTTCATAATTTGGACCTATGCGCTTGGGCCATGGGTGATCAGTATCCGGTCAAAGCCATAGGCATGGGAGGGCGTGAAGTTCGAAAGGGGGTCGATTATGGCAACATCTTCGACCACCACAGTGTCGTTTATGAATATGCCAATGGGGCTCGACTCATCAGCAATACTCGCCAGATCGAGGGCTGCAAGAGCGACATTAGCGTCACAGTGCTGGGCTCGAAGGGGACGGCGCTCCTGACAGAACGACGCAACGGTGTTCGCATCTCAGCTCAGAGCGATTGGAGCTACAGCGGCGAAGAAAAAAATCTCTATCAAGTCGAGCACGATGAACTTTTTGCAAGCATCCGAGCGGGCAAGCCAATAAACAACGGTGAGTACATGGCCAAGAGTACTTTGCTAGCCATCATGGGTCGAATGGCGACGTACACTGGACAGGAAATCACTTGGGACATGGCTTGGAATTCCAAGGAAGATCTAAGCCCGCCGCGATACGAATGGGGTGAGATCGCGACTCCGGAAGTTGCGGTCCCTGGCGTGACGAGATACGTCTAAACATATTGGCAACCAATCGTTTAACGCCGAGCCGTTTAACCGTGTGGCACGTCCCTGAGGTTACGAAGGGCGTGGGAGTCGCTAGTAAGATTTGCTTCAATTCACCACGCCCATCGCTACCGCTCTGGGACGTGCCACACGTGCCGAAATCATTCGCCGTTCGTTTGCCCGGTTAAACAGGGTTAAACAGGGTTAAACAGGGTTAAACAAGAACAGGATTTAGCAACCATGAATCGCTTCAGAAGACCTTCTTCATTTTCACGTCGCAGCTTCCTCGCTGCGACCGCGGCTTCGCTCGCCGCGCTATCCGTGCGCCAAACAAGTGGCTCAACGTTGCTTGGTTCCGAACGCAAACCGACGGTGTTTCAACACGCATGCATGACGCTTCCATACAGCAACTTCCCACTCGAGCGGGCACTTGTCGGCATTCAAGCAGCAGGCTTTCATTTCGTCGCGTGGGGCGTCCGGCACCGCCAAGACAGTGGCGAGCAAGTCCCCGTGATGGCCGAAGATGCATCACCTGAAATGGCCAAGACTCTCGGCCAACGTTGCCGTGACTTGGGACTGGAGCCAGTCATGATGTTTTCCACGATCTATCCAGAACATAGGGATGGATTGGTCGTGTTGACGCATCGGATCAAACAAGCTGCGGCCGCTGGGATCGGTCAGGTCTTGACCTTCGGCCACACGCAGGGCGGTAACCGAGCGTTATGGGCCGAGCGATTGAAGATCCTAGGCCCGATAGCTCAGGACTATGGTGTTACGCTCGTTATTAAACAGCACGGCGGGACCACAGGCACGGGCGAAGCCTGTGCGGAGATTGTTCGCGAGGTCAACCATCCAAACGTCTTCGTAAACTACGATGCCGGAAACGTCATGGACTATCTGGACCTGGATCCAATTGCCGACATTCGCAAATGCGCAACCGAGATCCGGAGCTTCTGCGTGAAGGACCATCGCAACTGGCCTAAGGACCAGGACTGCGGCCCAGGCTTCGGCGAAATCGACCACTATCGGCTTTTCGCGCCGGTTGCCTTCACCGGCCTTACGATGCCGTTGGCCTATGAAAACATCTTTGCCCCGCTACTGCCGCCGCCGAAAACACCCGAGGAAATCGATGCCCTCGCGCGTCGGGCTCGGGAGTTTTTAGAAACGGTGATAAGTGGTCTGCAGCAACAATAAAAACCAGTTGAACTAGAATCCAGTGGGCTTGGAGGTCGTCCAGCTTGGCCACCCTCCCCCTGGGAGGGTCTCGCGAAGCGAGGGGAGGGTGAAGTGGATGACGTGATTGTACAATTCGGTTCACCCTCCCCGGCCTACGGCCGACCCTCCACGAGGGAGGGTAACTTACTCGCCAACAAGCTGGACGACCTCCTTTCCCCGCCCTAGGTTCGGTTTTTCACTACACAAGCTTGCGAGATTCTCGAAACTTGAACGAACAGCCACCAAATCGTACGAAGATCCTGAATCAAGCATACCTTGATTTTAGTGACGGTACGCTCATGCTGGATCAGTGGACGTCGAAAGCCGTGACACGTATCTTCGGTGAAAGCATTTGGAAATGGGACCAGCGAACGAATTCATGGCGAGCGAATCCCATACACTATCCGGCCATTCGCAGTATTCTCGATGGGAATGCGTACGGGACGCTTGATCGGGTTCCACAATGGCAACCGGTAGTGTGGTCCCAGATCCATTTGCCAACTCTTCGAGCAGAACAAATCGCGGCCGTGAATGCTTGGTCCGAGACCCGGCAAGGTGTCGTCGTAATGCCGACCGGTACGGGCAAAACCGAAGTCGCACTGCGCATCATGGCCGATCAAGGTTGTAGCACGCTCGTGGTCTCGCCTATTCGCGATCTTATGTATCAGTGGCAACGGCGAATTCTCAATGGCCTCGGCTACGATGCCGGCATCATCGGAGACAATACCTACAATGTGAAGCCCATCTCAGTGACCACCTTCGATAGCGCTTGCATCCACATGCCAAAGCTAGGGAACCGATTTCAGTTGATTATTTTCGATGAGTGCCATCATCTACCGGGCCCCATTCGGAGCGATGCCGCTCGAATGAGTATCGCACCTATGCGATTAGGGCTAACAGCGACTTTAGAACGAGGCGATGGGCAACATTCCAAATTAGACCAACTCATCGGCCCTTTGGTCTATCGACTTGATATCAGTCAGGTTCGAGGTGGATCACTGGCCGAATTCGATATCTTTCGAGTCCCCGTCTTTTTGAACGATCGCGAACGCGTACGCTACGATCAGTTGTCCGAAGTTGTCGCGAGTTATGTTTACGAACGTCGGCTAGACGACGCCAGTTTTACATGGCAAACACTCTGCGCCGAAACGCAGCGCAGCGGACAAGCGGGTATCATCATGCGAGCTTATCGCGAAAAGAGATCGATCGAGGATCGTGCAGAAGAAAAGCTTCGAGTACTAGAGGACTTGTTTCGGTTGCATCATGGAACACCGATGATTATCTTCGCAGGTTCCAATGCGATGGCTCGGGATGTGTCCCGCCGATTTCTGATTCCTTGTTTGCTCAACCATTGTGGAAAAGCGGAGCGAATCGACTACCTCGATGGTTTGCGAGATGGCATTTACCCCGCCATCGTCGCCAATCAAGTTCTCGATGAGGGAGTGGATCTACCTGAGGTCAAGGTGGCGGTCGTTATCGGTGGTTTGGCTTCGACTCGCCAAGCCAAGCAGCGACTTGGTCGAATACTCCGTCGTCGCGGAGAGGAGCGAGCTATACTCTACGAAGTGGTTGCAAAAGACACGAACGAGACAGGACGTTCTCGCAAACGAAGGAAAAGTGATGCTTACGCGGGAACTCGCAATCGCAACGTTTGAAAAGGGTGAGCTCGTACCAGATCGATTGACTCGAAAATCCAACGCCGCTTACCTCGGTTACGCGGAGAAGATGCTTGATATTTATCGCGAGGGAGTCGGACAAACCAGACGATCGCTTCATGCCTCAGTGCACCGCGTTTTCCAGGAACAAATCGATTGCCCTGGGCGGCGTATCCTGGCATTCTGCAAGTTGCTCGACGACGCCTCGGATTACTCCAAGGGTGACCGACGCAAGGTTGCACAACTACGACAATCCGTATTTCGGTCAGCCGCCAAGCAGCATCCTTTGGTGGTCGAGCGAGACTCGCTCTTTGAGAGCCAGGAATCCGAAGTCAAGCGTCGGATTGCCGAGCAACATGGCATGGATTGGCCGGAACTGCACGACAAGCTCTTTTCGGACTTGATTGAGTATCATGAACTCAAAAGTTTTAAGGGCTTTGTTGATGGGGTGGCGTTGCTGTCTCGTTACAATGTCGCACAGACGCAAGTCGTGATGTTCGATGCGGTCCGAATGTCCGTGACTGCGACCGGGGATTTCAAGCAAATTCTTCGATATGCCAAGCTAGCGAGGCTGATGCATCGCATCACCAAACGCCACGATCATTATCGCTTCGAGTTTGATGGTCCGGCATCGGTGCTTCGGAGTACGCATCGATATGGAATTGCAATGGCGCGTTTCCTGCCGGGCTTGCTGTCCTGCCGTGGTTGGTCCATGGTTGCCATGCTGCGAGCAACTCCGTATCGTCCGCCGATCCGATTTCGATTGGATGACGCGTGCGGTTTGGTCAGCGGCGTTGTAGCGGCCAGCGAGTTCGACTCGAGTGTCGAAGAAGCGTTTTCGAAGGAATGGGGCGAACAACCAAGAGACGGATGGCGGCTGGAACGGGAGACCGAGATCTTGCATCAGGGGCAGACCGCGTTCTTCCCCGATTTTGTCCTCGTGCATCAAGATGGCATGCGAGTGATGTTGGAAATCGTCGGCTTTTGGACACCGGAGTATTTGAGCTACAAAGCCAATGTGCTCAAGCAGTTTCGCGATCAGCCCGTGCTGTTAGCGATCGCTCAATCGTTGAAGGAGAAAATGGCATCCCCGTTAGATCATCCCGCGATTTATTTTAAAGACACCATCAAGATCGAAGCGGTACTAGAAATGTTAAGAACCTTTCGGGAGTCGTTGGATTAGTCTAGGCAATGGGTGAAAAACATGAAAGATATTGACACTTCTCGCTGATCGCCAGCATCTGGTTGCGAGGTTGCGAGGCTCCTTCTGGGCTTCTCGATAAATAGCAGTTTCGATATTTCTTTCTGATTTATATCGAGTCTTTTTTGTTCCGAACAACAATAGAGCTTAGACAATATCGCTAGCCCATCCGTTCGGGGCTCGCCCCCGACGGATGCGTTTTGGCGTACTACAATTGGGCGTCCCAACTCCCGTTCCCCTCGGCTTTGCCCCCCGGCGGCGGGCAAAGCCGAGGGGAACGGTTCGATTCGCGAGTGCCGGCCGTTAGTACGCCAAAACAAGGTTGGCGGGGGACAAGCCCCCGACCAACCTGAAAGGCCAAGTCGCCGAACGGAAAGACTAGGTCGCCGAACGGAACAAAACTCGCATCAACGCATTTGTCGTAAACTGCTATTTGTCGCACGACCCAGGCAGAGCCTCCAACGCATCGCATTCCCAGGCAGAGCCGGGGAGCGAGAATTTTACTAGATTTCAATACTCCATCGTCTAGAGTGGAAGAGAAGGCGAACATGCCGAAACCTAAGCGGAAATTGACAGCGGCTGAGAAACGAGCTAAGAAGGAACGCAAAGCCAAATATCAAATTGTTTTTATGAACGGACAACAAGTCCGCATGCTTCGGCCACCGAAGATCGATGGAATGCCCGTGGACGAGTTCCTAGCGAGAAACGCCGATCCAATGTGGCTGCATGAAAACGGAATGTGGGATATGATCCATGACGATTCGAAAACAACTTGATTTGGCTGGTTCGGAATGGCTCCCATGACTGAAGAGGATCGACCCGCGATCGACCTTCTTGAAATCGGGTGTATTCCAAAAGGCTAACCGCTTCTGAATCCTTTAAAAAAAACTGCGTCCGCTGCGTCCCCTTTATGTAGCGACGGGACGAATACTAGCGAAACTGAATGGCAAACAAGTCTGTTTCGAGCATGACGAATCGGAGTCGCACCGTCTTGCCTGCTAGCAATGAAACATCACTCCCCTTGGCCCAACTGACCGATTGCTCGATGGCATCGCCAACCAAGTTGCGACTTTCAGCCAAAGAAAAGCCAGGAATCGGTATGCCGGATTCTTCTTGAATCTCCACCCGCAGACTGCCGCCAGCACTGGTTGCATAATTGACTACGAATTCCTTCCCCTCAAATCGCAACGGGCGCGTTAGCAGTTCGCCGGAGTCGACTCCAGCATGCACCGACGCGAAGCCATCGGTGCGAAGTACGAAGCGGCGGAACGGAGTTGTGTAGATAGACATTTCCGTCGGGCTAGTTGGGACCACGTTCAGGGCTGCGTAATTCGACCGATTGCCCCAACGAGCTAGATCAAGGCCTGGGCGAATGAACGCTTCACGAAACGTGCGGTCGTACGGGGCGCTGCCCCGAGTCGACATGAATAGAATGTCTGTACTCGCACCGCGCCCGGGATGGAATCTCGTCGGCAACGCAATGTAGATATGGGGAGCTCGGAAATAGGGGTGTGTCTGGCTCGTGTAAAGATGCTCTCCAAGGAAGTTTGGGTGAAGTGCTTCCGGCTCGGTCCAGTGAACAAAGTCCTGAGACGTTGTGCGACTGATCGTTCGTAACTCTCCGTGCGGTGTCTTCCATGTTCGGAAATAACAGACGTAGAGTTGTTCGGCTGCGGACCAGAATGAAACGTTTTGAGAGTCGAACGCGAAGTCAATCGAAGTGAGGACTGGTGCTTCGTTTAGTCTTGTCCATTTTATTCCATCCTCGGACATGAACGCCACTAGACCACCACCCTTGTGTACACCTGCAAGTGCCTTGAAGCGTTCCTTCGGCTTCGTGCCAGATCGCGAATCGAGGAAAGGTGAAAAATTGTGGCATACCCAAGGTTCATGAAGGATCACGTTGTTGTCCTTGTTGCCAACGATTTCGACCAACCCAAGCTTTGGCTTCGTCCAAACGATTCCATCTCGGCTTTCGCAATAGCGAGTTACCTCCGTCACATCACCGTCAAACTTCGAACGGCGTGCGTCGCGTGTATACAATCGAAACAGATCACCGTCCTTGATGATGGTTCCATATTCTAGATTGTCGGCCGACTCGGCCATCGGCGAGGCTAACTGAGGTTCGTGCAGTTTGAGCGTCGCGTTATCAAGTCGGTCGATCAAAAACTTGTCGACAAAGAGCTCCCTCCGCGAGCCGATGTCGAGCACTTGACTCGTCACTGGATCGGCGGCGTCAAGCGAGGATGTGATCCACAAAGCGATCGTTACGGCTAAACCCAATGCTGACACCGTATTCCTCAACCACTCACACGACTTCATACCAAAATCTCCTTGATTATCAGACCCTGAACATCGATTAACCTCGCGTCGCGACAGCCTAACGCATCGTTCCAAGAATTCGACCAAATCCCATCGCGATTGTAGAGTTTTTTGATTGTCGTCGCGATAAATTCGGTCGCGGCGTTGTCCAAATGGGTATTTGCATCGCCCTAGCTTTGATTTCGACGCCACATTTGATATCCTATACAGTTCAGCTTCTCCGCAAAAAACCAGAGGTACTTAGACATGCGATCCAATATTCGAGCATTCACTCTTGTTGAACTGTTAGTCGTGATCGCCATCATTGGCATTTTGGTGGGACTTTTGCTGCCTGCGGTGCAGGCAGCAAGAGAAGCCGCCCGCCGAATGCAGTGCTCGAATAATTTGAAACAGATTGGATTGGCTCTTCATAATTACGCGGGTGCGCACAGAAGTTTTCCCATGGGCAATTTGGTGCAGGTCAACGTCAATCCGATCCGCGGTGATGGCTGGACATGGCACGCCCGAATCTTGCCTTTCGTGGAACAGACTGCCCTCTACAACCAAGTCAGCCCCGTAATAGGAACGGACCAGGGAACTCAGAACTCGGCACTGCAACTGCTTGCTGGGCGAACCACTCGATTGTCCTTCTTCCAATGTCCATCACATCCCGATGGCGTTACGAATACTTCTAAGAATGGATACCAGATAAGCAACTACAACGGCGTATGCGGCACCACTACTTTCAACAGCGATCAGGCGGACGCGGCGAGTGACCTAGCTTATCGCGGCAATGGAATGTTCTATTTAAACAGTCGAGTTCGATTTGCAGATGTCACCGATGGCACTTCCAATACGTTCCTTGTGGCGGAAGTGCAAGATGACATCAGCGGTGCACCAAATCGCAAGCCGGGCGGAGACCGAAAGTACAATTTCTCCAGCGGCGGCGATGGTAATCCACCAACGGACGTTTCGGAATACCTGGTTGGAATGGAAAATGATGACCCGATCAACGCAAATACGCGCGACGCGAACGGGCTCTTCAACGGCGATGGCGAGTATGCTGGAAGCTATCACGTCGGCGGGGCGCAATTTCTACTTTCCGATGGCTCCGTTCGATTTGTCTCTCAAAATATCCTGATGGCGACTTACAGAGCGCTTGCAACTCGTGCAGGCGCCGAAGTTGTCCAAAGCGACTACTAGTTTTTGTAGTTCCTATTAATCATGTTGATTTGCCTGCCAGTTTTGTTTTTCTAAGAGATATCATGAAAACGTTTCCACCGTCTTTCATTTACTTCAAGATTTTGATTTTGATTTTGATTTTGTTTGCCGGCTGCGGTGACGGACAATTTCCCGTCCGACCTGCCAAGGGCAAAGTCGTTTGCAGTGGAAAACCGGTAACATCTGGCTCAGTCACTTTCAGTCCGATAGGTGCCGCTGGAAAGCCTGCAAACGCTGCGGTCGGCGCAGACGGAAGTTTCGTGCTTTCCACTTTCGGCAAATTCGATGGGGCTATCGTTGGCAAGCACCAAGTCGAATTTAGCGTACCAGAAGCAGACAATTCGGAAAACGAAGAGCTGGACGCAGACGAAGGCTCTTCCGACGCAACGCGTCGAAAAGCTAAAAAAGGCCAAATGAATATGGCAAAGTCGAATTGCGTGCAAATGGGCGAGATTACCGTCGAAGTCCAGTCAAACGGCAAAAACGACTTCATGATTGAATTGACCATATCGGGCAAATAGCCCATCGATGGTCCTTGCAATAGCCAGTAAGCCAGTAAGCCAGGATAAGGAGGGCAGGAATCCCACTTGATTTGAAGAACCCCTATACTGGCTGCTAGTCGATCCCGCCGATTCTTCTCGGAGCGTATCATGAACCACTGCTTATTTCTATTCTTCGCACTTGTCGCGACATTCTCTCTTGCCAATGAGCAATGGTCGCAGTTGCAAGGAAATTCGTTGAGATCTGGCAACGCGCCAGACGCCATTGTTCCGTCCCATCTCGGACTCATCGGTACGGTACCATTGACCGACGGGATCTACACGGCCCCTGCGATTGCCGATGGAGTCGTCTATGTTGTCGATGGTTCGGGTGTAGCATCCGCGATCGATGCAAATAGTCTGGCCGTCAAGTGGCAATTTCGTTCGCGAGGTGGCGCAGGAAATTGCAATAATGTCTCGTCGCCGGCCATTGTCGGACCCTATTTGCATTTTGGAACGATGGCGGGGTATTACTACGTTTTAGAGCGAGCGACCGGCATCGTTGTAACAGAACTTGACTGTCAGGACGCCATCTTTTCAAGCCCGGCGGTGGGTGACAACCGAGTTTACTTTGCTACCCTCGGTGCTCAGGTCTATTCGGTTGAGCCAAATGGTACAGTCGTTTGGAAGTGGGATTTTGTGTAGGAGGTTGTCGGTTTTGAGGGTGACCGATGGAGCGGAGAAGATTGGTTGAGAACGCGTAAGGAGCGGGTTACATGGCGCGATCATTTTGTCTGCTCTCGCGATATCTGCCTTATCGGCAAGACAATCGTAATGCCAGCAGGTGGTCGAACGGTTTTCATTGACGATCAAGGAACCTCGCCCAAACTCCGAGTCGTCGGGCAGATTCCGGCTTACGATGGAGAGGAATATCCCGCAACGTTTGGGCAAAGCGCCGATGCTGAGGGAAATGTCTATGTGCAGTGGCATCGTCGCGACAACGCAGGTCGCGTCGAGAAATTGCGACTGGACGGCGATTCTGTCAAAACGGAATTCGTCAGCGGAACGCAAACCGCCATACAATTGCCTGGCTTGCTGGGCTTCGCGTCCGTGAGCGTTCGCGGCGACGACGTCTATCGAGTCAAGCCGGAACAGGGCCTTGGGCTCTGCCGTCATCGTGTTGGAAAAGAACAGCCAGAAGTGCTTTGCGCTGCACCTGCCATCTCCCCAGCGTTGATCACGCGTGACCACGTGCTTTACGGCGGACTCGATGGCAAGCTTCGTGTGATTTCTCTTAATGGGGGCGAACCAGCTGAATACGCAACAGCCTTCCGTTTGCCAATTTCCGCCCCGTTGGCGATCGCAAATCAACGTGTCTATGTCGCTTCGGAAGATGGTTACCTATACGTGTTCGGCAAAGACGGAAATGCACCGTTACCCACCAAGGACTTAAGAGTTCGCGACATTCGCAGCCCACTAACCAACGCGCTGGCTCATTCTAAATACGATTGGTACACGAATTACGGCGATTTTGGGTGCACGAATTCGAATGATCAAGGGCTTGCTCCGCCGTTGCGAATGCGGTGGGCTCGCCGGCTTGAGGGGACCGTCAAGCATCTACCAGTTTGCGGTGGCGGTCGCATGTACACCCATACTGCGGAGGGACAAATCATCGCCGTGGAGCAAGACACAGGCCGCATGCTCTGGCGTCGCTATTGGCCGGACGTATATCTCTCGTTTACCTCACCTCTGTACGTCAATGGAAAGCTGTTGGTACCTCAAGCCGGTATCAAACAATCTCGCATGCGATGTTTGGATGCCGCGACGGGTGAACTGCTTTGGGAGGTCCCTTTCTCGGGCTCGCCTAGTTGGAGTCGGCAGTTCCCGCCGGTCGTTCACGGCAATCTCGCGATCTATGCTTCCGGTTCGGGCCAATACGCGGCGCAAGGTACGGAGAAGCCGTTTACCTTTAAGGGATCGCCTGAGCCGGCGGACGGCAAAGAAGTCATGAGTTGGATCTACTCCAACGACAACCCTTATTATCCGAGTGACAATCGGCCATTGCTTTGGGCTTGGGATCTCGACACCGGCAAAGTCGTTTGGCAAAAGGACTTTTCGGCCTTGGGACGTGGCGGCAATGATTGCGGTATCTGCATGCTCGATGGCAAACTCTTTTACTCAACCTTCTTTGGGTACTCGGCTAGCCATCGCGCTCGCCGCGGCTTGCCTGTCGAGAACAACGGGCTGACCGCTTGTCTTGATCCAATGACAGGAGAATCGATATGGCAGACCAACAAGTATTTTGTGACTGCAAAATGCACTTTGTCTGCCCGCGATGGCCGCATCTACATCGGCGGCAACAATCAAGCCTCGGAACTTTCCACCGATCGCTTTGTTTGGTGTTTGGATGCGACAGATGGCTCGTTGGTATGGCAGTCCGATCCGATTACTTCCGCCTTGAACGTGGTTACCGTCGGAAAGGATTTTATCTTTTCCAACGCGCTGCGAGGCCGAGGCAACGTCTTCGATCGCGACAAAGGCACCGTGATTGGCGGCGTGGAACACAAGTATGCCTGCTGCCGATTTACGATGTCGGAACCTTATATTCTGGGGGCGAATATGGACATGATTGACTTGTCGAAGAACAGCCAGCTCGTATCGACAGGACCCGCCATCGATTCTCGCGAGTGTTTGGGGGCGGTCGTTTCCAACGGTCGTATTTTCTATATTTCGCAAGCCAGCGGATTTGTCGTGTCGCAGACCTATGGCGAGGATTCGAAAAAATTGATCGCTCCTTGGCAGCGCGGGCAAGAATAGAACGAACACGTTGAGCGTTTGGCACATGGCCCAGAGCCATAGCGTGTGGCACGCCCAAAGCGAAGCGTGGGCGTGGGAGGTTTGGCAAATGCCTCTAGCAATTCAATACGCCTTTCGTAAACTCAGGGACGTGCCACACGGGGATCGGGCAGGGTCGCCTAGTCAATATTCAGCCCTGTTGACATTGTTCTTTCGGCGTTTGAGTTCCTTGCAGGCAGCATCGGGGTTCGTGCAGAGCGAGCAGC
>JBBRJI010000064.1:0-14179 GCA_038219625.1 Pirellulales bacterium
CATCCAGGACCAGGATTTTACCGGATGCATTGGTTTGCCCAAGCACACCCGTGGACACGGCGACAGTCTTGCCATCCTTTGAGACAGCCACACCTGTTATATCTTGTTCGAGCTTTTCACTTTCCCAAACTACCTCCGAGGTGGGGATATGGTACATGCGAACAATCGAACTGCGATTGCCTACAATGCAGTGCCGTGCGTCCTCGGTCAGCGCGAGTGCAGTTACAGCAGTTGGCTCGAAATCCAATTGGATCGGCAATTGCGCACGAATGGTATCGGTCTTTGAATCGAACATTACCACGGCTCCATTCCATCCACCAACCAGCAACCATTGGTGATCGCGAGACAACGCCGATGTTAGACGAGAGTGGCTGCAAGTTGACACGCCTGAGACGCAATGTCTATGATACGGTATTGTAGAACTGCATGCTGGCTAAAAGCCTATGCCACTTGAAAGGAAAGTCGCAATGAAAGCGTCGAGATTGACTGAACAACGCGGACACAACCCAATATTTCGCAGTACTAACTTCATACTCGTCCAATTTTTTGGAAGTATTTCGCTGCTCTGTTGTCATTGCTTTGGACAAGACGCATCAGACCCCAAATGGATTTTGAGCTTCGACAGAAACCTGTCATGGTCTGGTCAAA
This sequence comes from Pirellulales bacterium, assembly GCA_038219625.1. Lineage (GTDB taxonomy): Bacteria > Planctomycetota > Planctomycetia > Pirellulales > Pirellulaceae > JBKCUI01. Next base: position 649 of record JBBRJI010000064.1, read on the forward strand.
TCCCGCGACGTATGATCAAAAGGGAGCCGTTTTTGTGTGGATGAAAGAGGGTCGTCCAATGGTATTAGGCACTCTCTTTGACTCTGTACACTCTGGACAACCGAGAAGCTCAATTGAATTGCTCTCGCTATCGGACACAGAAATTATAGGTCGAACGGATGACGCTGATTTCTGGCATCCTTTACAGTCTGGCCTCAAATGGGCGTCGCACAGCGGTACTGCCGAAATCGGGATTACGAGCCAACGCAGGCTTTTGCAAATGCGACCGATCTCTCGCGAGTTCGCAGCCACATTGACAAACCAAGATAATAGCAAGTTGCAATTGAGACTGTTGCCAACACCTATTCTGACTTACGAACCGAGAAATGATGTTGCGACGGAAGGAGCAATCTTTGCTTTTGCGGCTACGGGCACCGACCCAGACGTACTGCTTCTGGTCGAAAACCGAGTGCTGAGCGGCAAGCACGCATTCCATTTCGCATTCGCTCGATTCCACTTTCGAGAGTTGATTGCGATCCGAGGCAAAGAAGAAATATGGCGGGCCGACCCCAAAGTAGGAATGACCGGCAACTTTATCGGAAGTCCTTCGTTTCGCGATTCACCCTACGTTTTCTTTCGTGTGAAATAGGTGCTAACGCTAAACGCGGGGTTGGTTACCCTCCCGCTGGGTCGCGGCATTAGCTATCGAAATCTCGTTTGGCACGTTCCTTGAAAATAAGGACGCACGCCCATATTCCGATCGGGAATATACAACTACCAAAACATGGTATGGCCGTCAGAATCGCTCCCGATTTGGCGGCACTGAGATTGGACTGGTTGAAGAAAGCGGAGCCGCCCCGAAATAACACAAACGCGACAGCCAATGCAATCACAATTCCTATCGCGGTTGCGCCAATCATGACGGCCAATTTAGAATTGTCGATGACTACGTTTTGCGGAAGATTTGCGAGAGTAACTCCGATCGCGATGGGTCTAATAATACACCCCAAGGTAATGAGTCCCGCCCAGATCATCATGAAGACGCCAATAATCTTGTACTGTATCGCACGACTAGCGACGCTAGAACCACGACTAACACCTCCGCTGTAGCTGCTGGTACTAACCGCGTAGGGATCATTGTATCCCGATGAGCCGCTGTACGCGACGCTTGCATTTGCGGGGGGTATCGAAGCCCACAACGAGTTATCGCCAAGAGGCAAGTCCTGAAGAGTCGGGCGCGGTGAAGAAGTTGGAGCAACGGAACTGGCGCGATTGGGTTGGGATGGCACCTTGGATTGTAAGGAAGCTATGGCAGCAGGTACAGGGATCGTCGTTTGACAACTTGGACAGCGGATGGCTTTGCCCGCCGCTCTTGCTGGTGCTCGGAGACTCTTGCCACAACCCGAGCAGGCAACAAGGATGCTTTCGTTCGCAGTCGCTTGTTGATTCGGAGACGCCGTGGAAGCTTTGGCAGTCGACGGCTCAACACTCGCGGCTTGTGGCTGCTTGATCGGAATTAAGGATTTGCAGGTCGGACAGCGTGCCTGTTTGCCAACCGAGGAATCTGGAACTTGAAACCCACGCTGGCATGAATCGCATTGAATTCGAATCGGCATATCATTCGCATTTGCAGAAGTGTCGCGACGGCTATATTTCCTGGCTGATTCTAATCACGCCTGTCGGCTGCGTAAAGCGCACGGGCTCGACGAAGGGGTTGTGATCATCAATTCTAGAAAGATGGCAAATATCCCCCGAGTAAAACTCGGGGGCATTTTACCGCCCGTTGATGAAGGGGCATTCTAGAATCACGTTCTCTCGCGGTATTCGCTGAATCCAGCCATGCCGTTGGCCGATCTCATCGAGCAATGCCCTTGGTGTGACCGATGAGCGGCCATCGCGCAAGCCGAGGGTCTCGGCTAGATAGCCGACGATCTTTTCCGGTGGTACACCTTGTTCTCGATAAAAACTTAGCCGAGTGTCACCATGTCTTTTTGCAAGCCGCCGCCCGTCGGTACCGACCACCAATGGCAAATGCAACCATGCAGGCAAATCCCAACCCAACGCTTCGTAAATGGCGATCTGCCGGTACGTACTGAACATCAAATCGTTCCCGCGCACGACATGGTTGATTCCAAAATCATGGTCGTCAACCACCACCGCCAGTTGGTATGCCGTTACACCATAACTGCGTCCCACGACAAAGTCGCCTAGCTGACTTTTTGCGTTGCGCGATTGTTCTCCGAACAGATCATCGGTCCACTGCCTAATCCCACCCGGCATTCTGAATCGCCAAGCGTATTTGCAAGCCATTCGATCCAGCTCTTCGGCATCGCGTGGACTTCGATGTGAACAAGTGCCCGGATAGATGGCACCGTCAGGCGTCGTTTCGTGCGGGGCACTGGCGGCTTCCTCCACTTCCGCGCGGGTGCAAGTGCATGGATAGACTAAATCATTCTGTTTCAGTTGCTGAAGAACCTCCCCATATCGCGGTTCTCGATTCGATTGAACGGTAAAAGTCTGTCCAAACTCAGTGTTATCCCAGTTATCCCATTCAAGTCCGAGCCATCGCAAGTCGTCGATCGCTTGATTCGCGGCGCCCAGCTTGGTTCGTGGCGTATCGAGATCCTCGATCCTCAGAAGTAGCTTTCCAACAGCTTGTCGGCATGCGAGCCATGCGACTAGAAAAGTTCGTGCGTTGCCCAAGTGTTGAGCACCCGTTGGCGAGGGGGCAAGTCGACCAACGTAGCTCATGTTGTTTTCACGTGAGCGGGATAGTTGGCGGCTTTCGTTACCATGACGTCCACGCCCGGTATCTCAGATTGCAAGCGTGTTTGGCACCAGTCTGCGTGCTCCTGATCCTGCGCGAACGCGCAGACCGTCGGGCCCCAACTACTTTGCGTTGCACCTTGAAGCCCTAGTCGTTTTGCGGCCTCAACGCTATGAGCTATTCGCGAGGTACGGTAGATACCACCTTGCACCGGTTCGAAAATCTGCCCAGCCCATCTTCCATATTGTCCTAACGCAATGTCAAACCTTTTCCAATCACTCGCATGGATCGCGGGGAGTATGTCATGCTGGACAAGCAGCGTCATGCCGCCGCGGTTCGGATTGGGACTGCACGAACAGCGTTCGAACATGGTCGCTTCGTCGTTTCCGGAATCACCTCGCGAGTTTGTATCCTGTAAGATCAGAACCGGCCAATTCGGAAAGGGAACTCGCTGGGTCCTGGCACTGGTATTCCCACCTTCGCTAGAAACGGGTATCCCGTGGTCCACTACAAAACCCCCTGCCATAAAGCCGCACAAACCGATGTTCGATCGTTTGCCGCGTTGACTAAGTTTTGCGAGCGCGTCCATGTCGAACAGCGTCGGTATCGAAACCTCTGACTTCGAGGCGTCCGAAATCGAACGGTCGCCAAGCAGAACACGCTCGGCAGCCGAAAGCAATGCGGCAACCGTGCAAGCCATTTGAGTGCCTGACCCTAAACCTTGGTGTGGAAATGGCGACTCGATCACTCTGATCGAGTCAACGGGTAGTTGCGAGTGAGTCTGTAACCATCGATTGGCCACGGCTTCGATACGCGGGCGCCAGTGAGCGTCTGCTTGAATGCGGCATTGAGAAAGAGAAGGAGATGGAAGAATCGTCGCTTGCACAACTGCGATGGAGTGCTCGACCATCAAGCCTATACCGCCATAGCAATTTGGCTGGAACTCCGCTATTTCCATCAGCCCGAAGTGAATGCGACCCTGCGAGCGAACGTGGATTTGTTGGCTGGTACATAGCAACGGCAATGGATTCGGCAATGGTTTCGGATCGAGCATTTCTAGTTAGCGGTTTTCTTGCGGTTCGACTAGGTTTCCACCTCAGCGGCGGCGATGACCATGGAATCGTCCGAGCCACCTTGCCACTGCGGCATGTCTAGTTTCGAAGCTTTCCAACCTGGATGACTGAGCGTGCCGCTTCGACTCGTCTCCTTGCCGACAATCCGCCAACGAACAGGGGACGGATCGTTAGGAATCTCGATGGCCTCACCTTCGGGTGTTTCAATCAAGTGCCCGAGTCCGAACATCCGGTCGAGAGTCTTTCGGGTATCTCGAAGCACATCGCGAGCCGCTGCTCCGATTTGGGCGTCGTTGTACTGATCCAGGGATTCGCACACCAAATCGAGTAAACGAGATTCGCGTTGCAAGGCGCTTAGCAGTGTTAAGGCATCACTGCGACGGACCGACTTCGAAACTTGCGAAACGGGTGGCTTCGTGGAATTTGGCTTAACGTCGGGTGGGGGAGGTAGCAACGGAGTTTCTGAGGGAGCGGATGGTTGAACCGCTAGCAGTTCGCGAATTCGCAAGGCCGAATCTCGACGGAATAGAACCACGAAAAATACGCGAAAAGCTAGGAACAAACGCATGGGCAACGAAACGCTGGGTGGGGTGGAATGGAAAAGCGTGAAACAATGAATGTTGCAGTATATCGGTCTCTAGCCGATTGTTGCAGGTGCGAACCTTTGGCAATCCGTGTTATATTGAACGCTTGGAACAGCGAAAATCAGGATTTTCGTCGAATTTCTGAACGGAGGTAAAGCATGAACCATTCACGGGGCAATCCAAAAACGAATCGGAGACGAGTGTCCGACTTAGCACCTCCCCCTGCGCCGCGACCGAATCAAAACAAAAACACGGCGGCCACCGCCGTGCCACACCCGGTTCCGGCCCCTCATCTTGACCTTCCCAAAACCACCGTTCCACCAGCAGTTGCTCCGAGCCGGCTTGATTACCAAAGAAACTTGGCGGAACTCTTGTCTCGCCCCATCGCCGCTTGGACCCAGCGGGATGGTTGGCAACAGTCGATTGGGAAAAAAGTTCTGGCAGCCTCCAAAGCGATGGAGACCCGCAATTTCCATAGGGTTGCCAAACAAGATCTGGAAAGCATGGCCGAGGCCTACGACCAACATTTTTTCAGCGGCCTGTGCTTGCCACTGGCCCGTTCCTACGGCTTATCGTTTCGACTAAGTTCAAGGATGACACGGGCTGGAGGCAAAACCACACGAACAACTTTCCGGGGGACCCGATCCAAGCCGAGTCATACGCACTATGAGATCGCGTTGTCCACTTCCTTGTTGTTTCAATCCTTCCGAAAGCCGGGCGATTCGATCCGCGTGTGTGGCCATGAATGCCATGATCGATTGACGGCTATGCAAAGAATTGTTGAACACGAAATGGTCCACTTATGCGAAATGCTGACTTGGATTCAAAGCGATTGTTCGGCAGGCAGGTTTCAAACGATCGCTCGAAACATGTTTGGTCATACCGAACATCGGCATGAATTGATCACCCAACAGGAACGCGCAGCCAAAGAGTTTAATATTCGGGCCGGCGCTCGAGTGGCGTTCCCATTTGAGGGCACCGTCTTGCAAGGGGTTGTGAATCGAATCACGCGACGCGCCACCATCTTGGTAGAGGACCTCCGCGGGGTTCGATACAGCAATGGCAAGCGATACCTAAAATACTACGTTCCGATCCATCAACTTAGGCCTATTGACTGACCGCATGAGACATCTCACCACCATCACCGGTAAATCCAAGGCCGAAACCTTCGTTGCGTATTTGCTAACACAGGACATCCTTACGCATGTTGAATCCAAATCGGATCAAAATGAATGGGACATCTGGATTCGGGACGAAGACCGACTTGAAATTGCGAAACAGGAGTACCAACAATTCCAGGCATCGCCCGAGGATGCAAAATACCGTTCGGCGGTAGATCAAGCCAAGGTGATCCTAAAAGAAAAAAAGCAAAAGTCCTCGGAACGTCAAAAAAATGTTCAGTACCCAACTTCTCGGGTCAATCCAAACCTGTTTGGCGGACGCTTACCGCCACTGACCTTGACGCTGATTATCTTGTGCGTGTTCCTTGGGCTGGTCTCAAAGTTCTCGCACCCCGACGCGAAGAACTGGCTGGGAAACTTCGTCATGAAGCAGCTCATGTTTGTCGATATGAATCTATACCTTAAGACTGGCGATGCCGCTGCGTCCCTCAAGCAAGGTGAACTCTGGCGAATCCTGACCCCTGCTTTTCTGCATGGGCATCCCATTCACTTGCTGTTCAACATGTTGTCCTTAGCGTCGCTCGGGCGACTCACCGAACGGCTTGAGGGAATTGGTCGCTATGCAGTGATTATGTTGTTGATCGCCATCGGTTCCCATTTGCTTCAAGGATTGATGCCGGTGAAGTGGTATGGCTCACCCAACTTTGTTGGGATTTCGGGTGTGATTTTTGGGCTGTTGGGTTACATGGGTACGAAAACAACCCTCAGGCCTGATCTTGGATTTCAGTTGCCTGCGCAGGTTTACCTGATGACAGGCTTGATATTGGTCTTTGGATTCACAGGCGGTACAGGAGACTTTCAATTGGCCAACCTAGCCCATTTAGGAGGCCTCATCACTGGCGTCGCGATAGGTTTTGTTATGAGCGACCGTCGTTTCGACCGTAGGATGTAGAATTCGTTCCTTAAGCCAATAAGGCGAGGGGCAGTTTAAAATCTACCTTTTAATTGGGTGGCACGCCCCTGAGGTACGAAGGGCGTGGTGAGTCGCTAAAAACATTTGCTACAGTTCCCACGCCCAATGCTAATCGCTTTGGGAGGCTGTGATTTTTTTGAATCCGAAGAAAGTACCCATCACACTCCGTGTGATGTTGCCTGGAAACCAAAGATCTTTGAACTCCGGAAATCACACGGAGTGTGATTGGTACTATAAAATCACAGCCTCTGGGCGTGCCACATAGTCGCCTGGTACTTTTTTGTCTGCCTCTCGCCTAAGAGCGAAGGGCCTCGCTCGTCCACAGGATTGAGCTCCAAAACTATTCTTTGGCCGCTTTGAGCAGGATATCGCGAGTGACTTCGTGGATCTTTTGCTGACGGCCAGCAAGATCTTCGAGCTCACCTAGCAGACCAGGGTCGCCGACTTGTCCAATGGTGTCTTCCTGATTGTTGGTTTGTTTTGCCAACGATTGAGTCCTGCGATTGATTCTCAGTTGCAACGTTTTGAGCAATTTGAGCTCCGCGATGGAATCGACGAGTGGTTCGTCCTCCGGGCTGCTCGATTGCTGCTGTTGCTGCTGGTCTGATTTCTTCTTCTTTTCATCTCGCTTCTTTTGAACCTGCTTGAGCGAATCAAGCATCTCCTCCAACGCACCGATGATCTCGTCTTCGATGGCCTGGGTGGAGGGCGAAACGTTGGCCTCGGACAGTTTCTTGCTAACCGATTGAGCATCCGCGTTGACTTGCTCGAGCGCTTCTGGGAATGCGGTACTCGAACCCTCATCCTGTAGCAGCAGCAACGCTCGTTGGCCTTCCATGACAACTTTGGTTTGTTCGATGGAGAGCTTATTAGCTTGGATTTCTAAACTTCGGTCCTTGAGATCACCCGTTAAGTTGCTGAGTTTTTCGGTTTGCTCGCGAACCGAACGCTGCAAATCCAACATCTTCCGCAGTCGCGTTTCCACGTCGACAAGGGAGCGCTCGATCTCTTCTTCGCGTAGCTGGCGGAGAATGCGCTCCAGTTCTTCGATGGCTTCTCGCAACTCTCGCTCTGCCTCACGCTGTTCGTCAACGGCCTCGTCCCGCTTTTGCTCTTCCAATTTTTCTTGAGCGTTTTGCATTCGCTTTCGAGCCGCCTCCACGCGTTTTCGAGCTTGTTCTTCGCGCGATTCGGGCTTGGACGGTTCTTTCTTTTTGGACGACTCGCTGGAGTCCTCGGAGTCTTTTGACTCGGAGTCTTTTGACTCGGAGTCTTTTGACTTGGAAGGTTTGGACTCGGAAGGTTTGGACTCACTGGGTTTGGACTCACTGGGTTTGCCATCGTTCCCTTTTGGGTCTTTCGGCTTGCTATCGGTTGGGTCGCCTTCCTTTGGCTTGTCGTCCTTTGCTTGCCCGTCTTTCGGATCGCCAGATTTCGCGTCGCCGTCTTTCTTGTCGCCATCCTTTGGATTGCTTTTTTCGTCCTTTCCGTCATTGAGATCGGACGCGACCTTGTCTAGCTGTTGCTTAATGTCCTTTTGGTCGGTCGCGGATTGCTTCATGTCTTGGCCGGATTCGGTACGAGCCGTTTGGCCTCTCTGGATTTGTTCCAGACGACGAATCTCTTGTTGGATTTCTTGAAGGCGGGCTCGTTCGTCTCGAAGTCGGGTTGATCGGTTTTCACTTTGGAGCAATTCAAGAAGTTTTCTTAGGTTTTCTCTGCCGGCTTCCTGCTCCTGAATGGCCCGAGTGAACTGTCCCTGCGATAGCATGTCTCCAGCGACACTCAGCCGCTGCAATGTCGCCAGTTGTTTGCTCATTTGGGCTGCTTGCATTAGCAAACTAGCCCGTGTTGGATTGGCGGCTGCTTCCAACTCGCTCATCCGAATAAAAAGCTCCTCAAGTTTTCCAAAGCGTTGGGCAAGTTGCTTTTGCTGCAGTTCCAATTCTTTGACACTCTCGATCGTCGGCTTTTTTTCTTGGGCGATCGTCGGCCCCCTTTCTTGGGCGATCGTCGATCGGGCAAAAAAGCTAGGTTCGCACAACAACGCTGCAAAACAAAGCAGGGTCGAGACAATGGAACGCCAGAGCGCATTTTGAGTCTTCATTTGATCATATCCAAAATCTGCTTTTTCTGTTCCTGCTTGGTCTTTTCCAAAACCTTGCTTTGTTCATCAATCATTCCTCGGACCATATCCAGGACTTCGTTAAAATCTTGGATATCGATCATGTCATTCAAAATCGCCGTTAGAGAAGCGATGATTTGATTGCTCTTGCCAATGGCGCTCGGAAGCAATTCCGACAGGCTGGCGTCGGACTTGGTCGGCTTGGAGAAGTTCTTTTCGATCGCGCGAATGTCGGTCGCCATCGGAGCCCATGCCACGTCTAACACGTCAAGCAATGGCTTGCGAATCTTGTCCTCCAGCCTGGACCTTTTATCGATGCTGTCGATTCGGTTGTTGATGAGTTCCTGGTTGATTTGACTGATTTCCCGTCCTACGCCTCGAAGCTCTCCTTCCGATTTAGTCATTTGCGATTCGGCTTGTTGGGCGCGAAGCATCTGCATTCGCTCGCGCCGCGCAGGGGAGTTTTCTTCTGCTTCCGCTGCGTCCACCTCCGCCGATGCATCGGTCGCAGCCGCGGCCTGGGTTGCGGCCCCAGCATCGTTCGCAGGATCCGTCAAAGGCAAAGTGTCCTTGGAGGCTCGTTGCATGTTTACCAACAAGTCTCGCATTTGAGAGAGTTCTCCGATGATTTGTTCCAAACGGGCCCTCATAGCAAGTTCTCGTCGTTCGAGCAGAATCCGTAATTGCTCTGGAGTTACGACGGCCAACTGGATCGGGCTCGCACGTCCGACATGAGGTTCATTTCGGAGATTCAAATAGTCTTCGGCTGCTACGTTGAGCCCAAGTGTTGAACCAACCTTGGCGTCCAACTGGCCTCCATCTCGCATGACCTTAAGGTCCAATTGACTGACGGCTTTGCCATCGGGTTGAATACTGAGTGGTGTCTTTAACAATGGGTCTGCGTTGAGGACGGTTTCGACCCAAGCATCCTTGACATCGTAATCGTCCTTGATTTTTCCTACCATGGGAAGCATTGCGTTTTCGGTTATGGACGTGCCAATCCCTTGCAGTACCAGATCGACCTGGGGGGGTTGGTCATTGATTGCGGAAATAACAAACTGTTGCACACGACTCGAACAGATGCCGTCTTCGCCCCATAAACGCAGTTCCAATAACAGGTTTCCATCCAACGAGCCAAGTGGCATTTGAAACGCCGATTGCCTTTCGCTGATTGCCATCGTTTGCTCAGGCTGCGATTTCTCGCCGGAGTCACCAGCACGGACGATGACAAAGTCGCAGCGTTCAACGGATTTGTTGGTTTTCAATAGCAGCTCCAACTGGCTACCTTGAGGTAGACGCATTCCCGTTCGATAAGGAATCGTTTCGTTGCCCCAAGTCGTCTTGGTGGAGCGTTGCAAATACTCGGGATAAGTCACATTGATTTGCAGTTCGGTCACCAACGGTGCTTCTACGCTACGGAGTTTCAATTCCGAGATCCGAGCATCCCCTCCGGTCACGCTTAGCCAAAGAGAATCGTTTACCGATTCTAAAGGAGGACCATCCAAAACAAACGGCTGCTTTTGTTTGTCCGCGGTCAGGCGACGCATGTTGGCTCGTCCTCGATTGCCGGCCGTATCGCGGTAGTAAACGGTGCACACCTCTGGGACAATCTTGCCCGAAAGTTTTGCCCACGTTTTGAGCTGACAGGCTTGGCCTTTCGGAACCGATGCAACTCCATCGCGAAAAGGAACCAAGTAGCGCTGTCGAGTATTTCGACCTGTGAAGGTCGGAACATCCATCTCGATTCCGTCGACCCCCAGCTCGGTCGACCGCGGCCAAGGGACGTCCGAAAGAGCGAAGAATCGTTTGGCCCAATGAAATGTCCAACCTGGCTGAACAAGCGCGACGACGCAACTTGATCCAAGCAAAACGCCAAGAACAACCAACTGGATCTGCAACGGACGAAATCGGACCAAAGCGTTGACGTCGACAGATTCAATCAGTTCAGACGCTCTGTCGCGTGCCAATCCTAACAATCCAGGTCGCAGCGGATGCTCCTCGATCGATGTTTGGACCATGGCTGTTGGACGAGCCGCTTGAACCGTGGTTACCAGTGCGCTTTGGAACTCGGGGTGTTTGTTTTCGATTAGCAATGCAAGGGAGGAATCGCTCCATCGCACTTTCCAGCGTTGCCAAAGAAATCGGTAGAGCAAATAAAGTGAAACGGTCCCCAAAAGGAATAGCATGACCAGGCGCACGACTTGCGGGGATTCCGCTGCCCCGAGCTTGGCAGGTATGTAGTCGAGAAGCCCAAAGGTCCAAAACGCCGCAAGGAACCAGATCGCTAAAATAATCAGCGACTGACTTACTACGAATCGGGAAATCAGACCACGCAGGTCGACCAATTTTTGGCCGATCGACGGGGGTATGGAATACGCTGAATTTGTTTTGGATTGGAAAACGCTTTGCATCCCTCTACTTGTAACAGATTTGGGCTCGAACCGGTTAGTGGAAATTCGCCGCAAATGGGACCGGATGGAGTACACTAGGTGCAGCCAATCCGATGTGGGTTTCCGCGAAAACGCTTCGAAATCCCGGTTCATCCGTTTCGTCTGGGCTGGCGGCAGATGATTCCATCCTAAATTTGGGGGTAGCGAAACTCGCCAAGAGTTTCGGTGGTTAGGACGAATCCACTGGGATTTACCTCTTGAAGTCGCCGAAAGCCTACGCGGCTTCCGCTACGCAAGAACCCCAACTCTTAGGCTGGATACGGACACTGGACTAGTGATTTTGCGTGACGAATTTGCGAAGTTTGCGCATCGCTAGCCATCGACGAACGAAACCAACGTGACCGACGATGAAGCCAGGTAGACCACCAAATGCTCTCGAGCCCCATAAAGCTGCGTTGGCAGTATCGATTTGCCTGACGATCTTCCCATCTTGAAAATCAAAGGTCGAGCGAGTTGGGTTTCGAACGCGACGACCAATGGGAGATTTTTTGCGATTCTCGTTGCGCATATGATATGTGTAGATGACTTCGGCAGTTCCCGTATCCCCATCGATCGATAACCGATTGACTTCTACGTGAAGATCGCTTTTGGTCCCGCGTTGGTTCTTGGAACAGATCATTTGCCACATGTCGCAGATGCGGGATTTTCCGTTCAAGTGGAAGGCGATGTCGTGAAAATGAGTCGGTGCGTTTTTTCCGGCACTCGACGATCCCTCGTTCGTCGCATCGTCATGGTAGCATGCAAAAATACCTTCTAAGTCTTTTGCATTGATGCTAGCGTAAAGCTTGGCAAGAGTGGCTTCGTTCGGACTCATGGTATTGTCTTTCTGATTCAACCATTTGTTTGCAACTTACAAAACGACATTGTTTTCTCAGTTGTCTTTGTAGACTTGCCGCCCCTCACCTTTGGCGGCTCGTTTTTCGTCAGCCGCACGCTTTTCGTCGATGATGACCTGTTCTGCCTCTTCTTCGCTGATCGCGTCCTCTGGGGCCGTTGGGTCTCGCAAAAGCGCAATCGTTTGAGGAGGTAACTCCTTGCCATCGACGACTAAGATGGCTCGGTAGGTGCCATTGGGAGCCGGACGCTGCCCGCCTCGGCCACCGCCTACGGGCCCACCAGCGAAACCACCACCAGCAGCAGCCGCACTAGGACCACCGGCACCTGCGGCTGGACCGCCACCAGGGCCGCCTCGACGTCTGGCCGCTGCCGCTTCGGGGTCAACCGGTGTTGCAGTTGTAGCTGCGGGCGCGGGAGTTGCTTCAGGCGTCGCGCCAGGCTCGTCCAGCTGTGGCGGTCTGGATGGATCAGTTCCTTGCGGTGCGGTCTGGTTAGTAAGGAGGCTGGCAGCCTCCGCCACGACTGGCGGTCTGGTTGCATCGGTTCCTTTCGGTGCGCCAGCGGGTGGGCTGGCTGGCTGTGTTGGCTGTGTTGGCTGTGTTGGAGTTCGTTCGGTGCTTTGAGCCGTGCTATCGGTGCGTCGCCCACGTCCTTGGCCTCGACTGCCCCCAGGTCCAGCACCAGCAGCAGGTCCACCACCAGCACCTTCGGGTCGACCGCCGCCAGATCCGCTACCGCCACCGCCACCCGGACCGCCTGCTCCAGGTGCTCCGACGCGGGGCGCAGCCGCCACTTGTTGCCCAAGATCCCAGTTGAGTCGATGAAGTCCCGCTGCCGTTTCACCGCGAAGTTCGCGAACTACCTTCCCTTCGATATCTTCGATACGCAACGAAACACGTTCGGCCTTGGTCGGCAATGCATACCATAGTTGCGCACCGTTGGCTGGGTTTTCACCAGAGAAGCGACGATTCGTCAGACCGCGGCTTGGTTCACTGCGCCAACGAACAACTTCCTCGGGTTTGAAGAGAGCGACTTGCGTCGAAAGGTTTTCGAGTTTCAACTGACGCAAGCCAGAGATGTCGCAGGCCCAAAGGCTTCGACCGTGGGTCGCCGCAACGATTTCACCGTTGGTAGGATGCTGTGCGATTTCATGAATTGCAACGGTCGGTAAGTTCGTATTCAATTTCGTCCAATTGGCTCCGCGATCCATCGATAGCCACAAGGCAAACTCCGTTCCGGCATAAAGCATATTCGTGTTAGAAAGGTCCTCTCGCAAGCACCGTGTCGATCCCCATGGAATGTTGGAACGAATGGATCGCCAAGTATCGCCGAAGTCATTCGACTCGAACAAATAAGGCTCGTCATCGTCCGAACGATGGCCATCCAACGCCACGAAGACGCGACCGTCTTCGAACCGAGAGGCTTCAATGGTCGCCACCCAACGCGGCGCTGGGATCCCCAAATTCGCCGTAATATTCTTCCATTCAAAACCGCCGTTGCGAGTGACCCAGAGCCCGCCGTCGTCTGTCCCGGCATAAAGAACATTCGCGTTGCGAGGGGATTCGGAGATCGCAGTCCCGGAACCTCTCGGCGTGAGAGTGATTTCGGGGGAAATCGGGATC
>JBBRJI010000065.1:0-14175 GCA_038219625.1 Pirellulales bacterium
CTTTCCATAAAACTGAATTCCAAGCAACTTGGTCCCTGGCGGAGGTGATGCAATACCATCTAGCAAATTGGTTAGCGTCGGATCAATGCGTGTTCCGGTTGCCAAACTGATTCCATACAAATGAAAAACGAGTTCGCCAGAGTAAGCATTGACAGGAATGTTGACTGAAATGTCGGCAGCGTACCCATCTTCAGGGGCGATGGAGTCATTGTCAGATCCAAGAGAGGCCATGGTTAGCAGCCCGGAATTGTTTTGAAGCGACAGATCATGCCCCCAACCATCGAGAATACTTGAGCGTCCAGCGCCCAGTTGTAGATAGGGACCATTCCATCCCCTAGCAATCGTAACATCGTTAATCAAATCACGATCGGAATCGAATGAAGTCGTGCCATACGCAACCATCGCGGCAGGTTTTTGCAACAGATCATTCAAGGAACTCGGTAGCGCCCCTGTGTCCACTATAAACCCTGAAATTATCCTTTGGCCATTCGCGTTGATTGTTTTAGGGTCGCCAACCGTCGACGAACGTATGCTATTGAGCGTGTTTTGGGTTGATTCGTAACGTGACTGGTTCGCAATGGGATCGAGCGATTGGACTGCGGTTCCAGCGATAATCGCAAGAATGCCAAGCACGACGACCATTTCCAATAGAGTTAAGCCGGACCGCCTCCGCTGTTTAGCGTTACTGCAATTGCAGTGCGACATAGAGATCGTCTCCCGTATTGGATGCATCTAAGCTTGAGGTAGAAGCATTGGCTGGGATATCCACCAAGCCATTAGGTCCAGCGGAAACGATTCGGACGTCGCGCGGGGCCGACGTTCTGTTAACGTCTTGAATCGAGATAGCATGATTCCATGCGTCGATGATGGCTACGTCTCCGAATTGGAGAGAACTACCGGTTGGGTGGAGTAGATACGGGCCGTTCCAACCAATGGTTGTGTTGATATTGTAGCTTTTGTCCGAAGAGTCTGTTTGGGGATTTCTAAACAACCATCGCACTTGAAACCGCGTAGGTTCGGTGGCGACCGTGGTCACTCCATCTAGAGTCAACAGTTTGCAATCCGCCCAGTACAGATTCGTCGCAAGGCTTACTTCACGCAAAGTCGACTGAGTCGTTGAGGTGGCGGCAATACTGTAGGTACCACTCAAGATCGGGAGTGAGAGGCCCGCAAGAGCCGCCAGCACGCAAAGCACTACGACCATTTCCATGATAGTAAATGCTTTGCGTCGAAACATGATATTCCTGCTGCTTGGTTCGCGTACCGATTAGTTCTTGGAAGCGATTCCGAACCGAGGCTTCCTCTGATTCAACAGAGTCGAGCCCCTTGATCGATAGTTCTAGAATTGAAAGGCAAGAAAAATTAATTGCTAGGATTTACGAGTGAGAAGTAATTACCTAACTCGGTTGAAATACTATTTGCATCTGGCGCCAGTATTCCCACCAGCTTTGCGCGAGTCAATGGATCGGTTCCGTCATTGATTTGAAAGATGGCCATGAAACGACGATACGTGTTAATAGGATTGATGGAGCCGTCGGAGGGAAAAGCAACTGGCGGGTCCATCATCGTTCGACCTTTCATGCTGGTCATGGCTCCTACTCCGAGGACAATGTACTTTCCGGCAACTCCCGTAGTTTCCAATCCCAAAGCTTCCTGAGTTGTTGTCGAGAGCCCTCGAAGCACCGTCGTGTCGGTTACTGCTGTCGGCGTTGCCATTACATAGCTGCCGTCGCCGGCTGTATGGACACCGATAGAGGTGATTCCAGCAGCGGTAAGCGGAACCCGCTTCGGAGCAGTCAATGTCACATTTACTGTTGCCGCAATGAATGCTGCATCTAACGTATCAAGGTTTGCTCCAATTAAGTCGGTCTTTAGGCTATCGAAGTTATCTGGATATGCCAAGAACTGAGCTTCGTAGCGTTGTATGGCGTTCGCGACATTTCCGATACTTGAAGCCGAAGTACTAGCGGTCGTACGGGCAACAAGCCCGCTCACGGCGGGAATGATCAGTGCCGCAAGTCCAACGAGTATGAAAAGCACAACGACGAGCTCTATCAGGGTGAACCCCTTACGATTTTTACGATTTGCAAAACGCGACGACATTTTTAAATCTCTCCAAAAATTGCAACAGTTTGTAATTCGATGCAGCATGACTGCAATTCGGCACTCTTCGTCAAAGTTAACGAAGGCGGTAATGATCAATTTGCCGGACATCTTTGTGCAATCGGAGAACTGTAGCACCGAAAAAACAGAAAGAAGTAAAGCAGTTACACAGATTGCACATATTGCACACATTGCACACATTGCACAGTTTGAACAGCCTGCACAGTTTGCACGGTTTGCACAGTTTGCAAGATGGATAACTGGACACCACGGTTCCTTATACTGACGAAAAACCTGTTCGTCGGCAAAATCTAACTGATCCTTACATCCTACCCAGTCGATAGATCCTGTTCAGTAGTGGCGCGATGCCACTGCTCAACTCGAAGGACTGTCGAACATGGCGCATCCCAAAAACTATGCAGGCTGGCTAATCGCTATCCAATGCTTGTTTCTTGCGCTTTTGCATTTGGCTTCCGCCAACCGCCAACTTCTTGCCGAGGAAGTTAAACCAAGTACTTCAGAAGTTTTGCCTAGACTGCTACCTTCCGTAAAGAAGGACGGGATTGCCAGGGAAATCGTTGTCTTGGGGGAAGCCGCCAAGGTAGAAGTTAGCGCTGGTTCGCGAAAAGTGCTTCTTCAAGTTCAATTCGACGACGTTACTATGGCCGAGGCCATGAAAGTTCTTGCGGACGAAGCCGGCCTGAACATCATTAATTCGTCCGAAGCTGGAAAAACGCACGTTACAGCATTTCTCAAACGAGTGACTGCAATGGAAGCGTTGGATGCCATTGCTAAGGCGAATGGACTATTCTACCGAAAAGACGATCACTCAGGCATTATTCGGATCGCCACTTCTAAGGAATACGAACGCGATCTGTCGAATTTCCGGGAGGAGGAGACCAAGGTTTTTACACTGCTCTATCCTAATCCAGTCGCTGTCGCTCAAGTGATCCAACAAATTCTTGGAAGCCGAGTGCAATACAATTCAGCCAGCAGCGATCAAACAGATCTAGCCGACCTTTCGCAACGGTTCAGTCGATTCGATCTTGTGGATGGTCGCGCACTTGGCCTCGGGGCTCTAGATGGCGCCTCTCATCGAGGCTCCGGTTCGAGCCGAGGTGGAAATTCCGGTGTGAACTCCATGCAATTGCGTGGCGCCAACGTCTTGACTGGACTCAACGGGACGAATGGATTGAATAACGTTGGAAGCGGTACGTCGAATGATCCTTTTGGTAGTGGTGCACTTGGGAACAATTTTCGAAATTCGCAAACACTGCGAGAGAATCGACCCCTGAACGACTTGTCTTCCGACGAGATTCAGCGTCTGGAGAACCAGCTTGTTGATCAAGGACGGATCAGTGACAGCGACCGAAGCGAACTATTGGAGCGAAAAGCAGCTACGATCTATGTTTCGACCATCCGTCGGAACAATCAGATCATCGTTCGAACAGGTGATCTTCGATCGATGGAACAGATCGAACAATTGATAAAACAATTGGATGTACCTACCCCCACGGTCTTGCTTGAAGTCAAAGTGCTTCGAGTCCATTTGACGGATGGACTCAATTCGGCCTTTGAATACTTTACAAAACGCGATGGAGTTTCGGGTGCGCTCTCCGATGGAAACTTGAATCCTAGTTTCCCTGGTAGTTCTTCGGTCTCTCGTGGCCTCACCTCAAGTATCGCAGGTCAAGTTCCAGGTGCACTTTCCTTTCAAATGGTCGACGACAATTTTCAATTTCGGATGCAACTCTTGCAGAGCAAGAACCGTGTGACTGCCCTCGCAACCCCTCTCATTCTGACGGCCAACAATGAAGTGAGCCGCATCTTTGTAGGGGACACACTGCCGTTTACAATTGGCTTCACGCCGTCGCAAGTCGTCGCAAGCGTCAACGCGGTCAACGGAGCTGTCGCTGCCACTCCCATCACGGAATTGCGTGATGTCGGCCAGTCGCTTTTGATCACCCCCAATATCAACGCAGATCGAACCGTAACTCTGCGTGTGGTCGAGGAGAATTCCGAACGCATTCTCTCCGGTGCCTCGATTCCAATTCCTGCTGCCAATGGAAATGGAATCAGCAGCGTCAATGTCGACACCGTACGGAGACGAACAGTCAGCGGAACCATCGTGGCACAAGATGGAATGGCGGTTGCGATGGGTGGATTGATCGAAGAGCAGGTGAACGACGCACGAGACCAGATTCCTATCTTGGGCGAGTTGCCTGGTATTGGGTTCTTGTTCCGCCGCCAATCGACCAACCGCATTCGCACAGAATTGGTTGTGGTCATTCGACCTTATGTTTTCAACACCCCTTCGGAATCGGCTGCTGCTAGCAACGAACTTCTTAGCGCGTTTAGTTTACACCCAAGCCGTGACGGATCGGAAAGTACCATGAATACTTTTTTGCCATGTGAGGTTGTTCGAGCCGACCCCGAATGTTGCCAGCGCGCCAATCTATTTCGACTCCACAACGTAGTTCCAAAGAACCATTAGTGAATGGACTCCACTCGATGCATGCCCTCATGCGACACTCCAAGCTCATCCTGATTCATTCGGCTGCAGCGGTTGCGGCTGTATCGATGCTGGGATGTGCAAATTTTACAGAACGTGACAAGGATGGCAAAAGCTTTGTGAATTCTTGGTCAGTAAACTCGCTTTTGTCATCGAAGTCCCAAAAGTCCGATCAACGCAAAGCAGATTCTGGGATCGCAACAAACGAGAGTAATCCGAATACAGAAAATGAACGTGTCGCCAATCCTCCAGCCCGCACAATCCGATTTGATGGAAGTGAAGCGATCCTTGGAGACGGGATTGCCTCGAATCTTTCGACGGTAGATCTTCGAGCCCGCCTAAAACCTCTGCTTGAAAAAGACAGGTTAAGATCCGCAACTAGGCTTGGGATGCAATACGGGGAGACCAGTGAACGGTTGTTAGCCGAACGATGGGCGATCGACAGCGATTCAAAGGATATTAAGCTTATTTCTGCTTCGCGAAGCAAACGGTCCGCTGCAAATGCGAAGACCGATTGGAATTCGCTATTGAAAGTAGCAGAGGAGTTCCCACTCGTTGCGCAAGAGTATCAGAAGCAACGTAACGCTTTCGCATTGGCATTGCAAACAAGTGATCCAGACGACCAAACGGTAAACCTGTTGAAGAAGACCTCCACTGCGGTGGGACATCCCATTGTCGAAATGGACTGTCTTAGGTTGCTAGGACTGCGTGCTGTCGTCGCCGAGCAATGGAGTGCTGCTGATAGTTTGTATCGACAAGCGTTGGCGGTTGCTGTGCGATCGAGCAACGTACAATATCAAGCCGACATCAACTTGCTGTTGGCAGAGGCCGCGAAACGAAACAACGCCACATCGGACTCCGTGCGGACTTTCGGATTGAACGCGATCTTCAGCCAAATCGAAATCATGAAAAAAGAGAACTCAGCACTGGATATCGAGTTCTGGTTGCGAATCGAACAAGTTCTACCCGACTCGAAAATATGGCCAGAGAGCATAAGCGATCTATTCGCGGGCCATGTTGGCCGAACTCTTGTCAAGAATCCTCGATCCACCAGTGTGCTATTTTGGTCGGCAATCGCTCAGGCCCAGATGGATCGTGAGGAAATGCAATTGGCGTTACTGAATCTCAAGAA
Organism: Pirellulales bacterium; assembly: GCA_038219625.1. Taxonomy (GTDB): domain Bacteria; phylum Planctomycetota; class Planctomycetia; order Pirellulales; family Pirellulaceae; genus JBKCUI01. Next base: position 5,748 of record JBBRJI010000065.1, read on the forward strand.
GGCGGAGACCCTTGCAACAGGTGATGATGTCTCGTGGTTGAGGATCGCCGAGTCAAAATGCCTCGCATCCATCGGTCAAGCGGAAGTTGCCGTTGCAATCCTAAGTGGGCCAGCCACAAGCCCGCAACCGACCATCGCTAGTGCGGCGACCGCAGCCCTAGGAAGTGTTAAGCTACAATCGGGCGCCTATCAACAAGGGGCTCAATTGCTTAATAAGTCGTTGAGAAATTCGGCCGAATCTGATTGGCCGTCGAAAACTCAGGCGATGGCCGACTTAGCAATCGCTCAACTAATCATCGGCAGAACGGATCAAGGGCTAGTTTCCGTGCACGAAGCCCAGGCGCGTTTCCAAACCAGCGAAGACTTCCAATCACTACTTCAGTCCTTGGAAAACGAGCTTCGAATACTTGAGCATGAAGGCCGAAGAAACGACAGCGCTGCAATCCGCGAACGAATCGCGTTAATCGAAAAAAGTTAGAGATTCCGATCGTAACTCGCTTGCCTAGGATGAGTCCAGTTCGGAAGTCTTGATATCGGCCAAGCAGATAGTAGCTTCGGCATCGGCTCAGGTTTTTGCAGCCATCTCCACAATGAACGCTATCGCCTTAGTTCCGCGCGATCGACCAAGCCAACTCTCAGTGCGCTCCTTTCGACTCGCGAACTGGAAATCAGTCGGCTTCACTCGGTGCATTAACAGGCCATGCTCTCACGAATTGAGCAAGTCTTGTAATGCTTCGGTAAGTTCAGGAAACTTGTGCTTGCAACCACTATCTGCCAAACGTTCAGAAACGACATATCGACCGTAGAGAACAAGTTCAGGATCGGTGCGGAAAAACAATGGAGCGCCAATTCGAACCATCCATTCAAAAGCCGGCAAACCTATCGGCATCCTGAGTACTTTTCGGAGCACACGCATGAATTCGACTTGCGAGACTGGATTCGGCGACGACGCTATGTAGACTCCGTTCATCGTCTCATCCTTCGTTCAATGTCGGTCGAACGAGATAGTACCGTTGTCATAAGTTTGTGCGATTTTGGCAAAGCGAGGGTCGCTCTGGAATTATCGATGCGCGATCGACCAGCTTGGTCCATGGGAGGCCAAATGACGGACACAAAAGGCCGCATTCGATTCCATGTTTGCAATTTAGCGGATTATTAAAATCGCACTAATTATTGGCACGGTTGATGCACGCAAGGCCAGAACCTCAGTTTGATTTTGAAACATGCTCTGGTAGATGCACGGTCTGTTCGACGAATCGTTGGAGCCAAAGTAGCTGCCGTCGCTGTGTTACGAACGATTAGCCGGTCTTTGCCTGAGTTCGCTAATCCATTGGAATACGACGTAGAAAACAGGCGTGAAGAAGACCGCTAGAACCGTCGACGTGATCATGCCTCCACAAACCGCTGTGCCAAGCGAGCGTCGGCTGGCTGCGGCGGCTCCGGTTGCGAATACCAATGGTAACACGCCAAGGATGAACGCGAACGAAGTCATCAAAATGGGTCGAAAACGCATCCTCGCTGCCGCAATGGCGGCTTCGCGGATAGACTGACCCTGCATCCGCAAATCACGAGCGAACTCGACGATCAAGATAGCATTCTTGCTAGCCAAGGCGATGATCAAGACCACACCAATTTGAACGTAAATGTTGTTATCCATTCCCATCAGCGAAATGGCGGCAACTGTCCCGAGCAATCCTAATGGTACGACAAGAATTACAGCGAAGGGCAATACCCAGCTCTCGTACAGGAAAGCAAGCACCAAGTAGACAATCAAGACTGCCAAGCCGAATACGTATAACTCTTCGCCTTTTGCCAGACTCTCTTGCAGCGACACACCGCTCCAGTCAAACGCGATCGAGTCAGGGAAATTTTCGTCGGCCAATCGCGACATCGTTTTCAAAGCTTCACCGGAACTGACTCCCGTTGCCGCCGAGCCGGTTACATTGGCAGCCGGATACAGATTAAAACGGCGAATGATTTGCGGACCGAACACTTCGTCGATTTTCATCAAGCTTCCCAATGAAACCATTTCGCCGCCAGCATTGCGAACGTTCAGTCGTCGTACATCGTCAACCTCATCGCGAAAGGGACCGTCCGCTTGCAGCGTAACGCGGTAGGTACGTCCAAATTTGTTAAAGTCGTTGACGTAAGCGGAACCCAGAGCGGCCTGCAAAGTGGTAAATACGTCGCCCAAAGGAACTTGCTTGCTGAGCACCTTGGCTCGATCGACGTCGGCGTATAATTGTGGTACGCCAGCGCGGAAAGTCGAGTTGACTCGTTGTAGCTGCGGATCGGAAGCCGCTGCAGCCAGCAGTTTATTCACAGCAGCTTGCAACTGCACCAATCCTGCACCACCTCGATCTTCCACTTGCATTTCGAACCCACCGCTGGTTCCGAGACCTTGAATCGCTGGTGGCGGGATAACCAAGATAAATGCGTCTTTGATAAAACCGAATTTTTGGGAAATCTGTCCGATGAGAGGCGTTTGCTGAACGTCCGGCGTCGTGCGCTCTTCCCAGTTTTTCAATCCAATAAACATGGTCGCAGCGTTGGACGATTGGCTGCCTTCCAGAAGGGATAGTCCTCCGAGCGTGAACCAAGTCTTTACACCTGGCTGATCCTTCAAGATACCATTCATCTGCTCGATCACCTCGCGGGTTCGTTCTTGCGAGGCTGCGTCTGGCAGTTGGATCGCAGTGATGAGATATCCTTGATCTTCGGTCGGTAGGAATCCTGTCGGGACTTGCCGATACCACCACGCGGTTCCGCCGACGGTCAAGACAAACAGGACCAACACGACTTGCCAAAAGCGAATCAATTTGCCAACGCAATAGACATACATAGATTCGATCCAGCCAAAGCCGGTGTTGAACCAACGCGATAAAATAAACTTCCTTTTGCCTTCTTGCTTTGGCCGCAACCACAGGGCACATTGAGCCGGTTTTAGCGTCAACGCATTTATGGCACTGAGCAGTGCCGTGGCAGCGATTGTCAGTGCGAATTGCCGATAGAGTTGCCCAGTGATGCCGCCCAAAAATGTGGTCGGAATAAATACGGCCATCAATACGGCGGTGATGCCGATGACAGGCCCTGTTACTTCGCTCATCGCGCGAATGGTAGCCTCCTTCGGTGCTTCGCCTCGTTCGATGTGATGTGAAGCGTTCTCGACAATCACGATCGCATCGTCGACGACGATTCCGATCGCCAGCACCAATCCGAACAACGTCAGCAAGTTGACCGAGAATCCCAGCATAGGCATGATGGCGAAGGCACCAATGATGGTGACGGGAACCGTCGTCGCAGGAATCAAAACAGCTCGCCAATCCTGCAAGAACACGAGAATCACGATCAGCACCAAAACGCCGGCTTCGATGAGCGTTTTGTAGACTTCGCTGATGGCCGACGAGACGAAGATCGTGGTATCGAAGGGCACGTCGTACTCCAACCCAGCAGGAAACTTTTGCGCCAAGCTCGCTATTGATGCTTGCACGCCCTTGGCTACTTGCAGTGCGTTCGCGCCCGGTAGTTGGTAGATCAACAAATTGGCGGTTGGGATACCGCCTTTCTGTGCGAAGGTGTCATAAGTCTGTGCACCAAGTTCAATTCGCGCGACGTCTCGCAAATGGATAAGTCCGCCGTCTTCGCCGACCTTGATTATGATGTCTTCAAATTGTTCGACTTCGGACAATCGCCCCAGCGCGGTCATCGTGTATTGGAAATCTTGGGAGTTATTCAAAGGCGGTTGGGCGATTTGGCCAGCGGCGACTTGTACATTTTGCTGACGCAGTTGATTCTGTAGGTCTTGAAAAGTCAGACCGCGTGCGTCCAGCTTCCTTGGATCTGCCCAAATTCGCATGCTGTACGCGCCAGCACCGCTGACTGTTACGTCCCCCACGCCTTCGACGCGGCTGAGTTCGTCTTTCAATCGCAGCGTTGCGTAGTTGGAAAGATATAAACTATCGAATGTTTCGTCCGGCGATGTCAGTGAAACGACTAATAATATGTTTGAGGATTGCTTCTTCACCGAGATGCCTTGTTGGCGGACGTCCGATGGCAAGAACGGTTCTGCAAGTGCGACTCTATTCTGTACCAGCACTTGAGCTTCTTCTAAATTGGTGCCGACCTCAAACGTGACTGTCAAGGAATAGCTGCCATTGGACGACGATGTCGAAGTCATATACAGCATGTTTTCGACGCCGTTGATTTGCTGTTCCAGCGGCGCGGCCACGGTGTCGGACATAACCTGCGCACTCGCACCCGGATAGCTGGCCACGACCTGAATCGTAGGCGGCGTAATGTTTGGATATCGTTCTACCGGCAAGTTCCATAGCCCGACCAGTCCCAAGATCACAGTCATGAACGCTATCACGTTGGCCGCGACAGGGCGATTGATAAAGAAATTGGAAATCACTTCAGACCACCAACTTCAGTGCCTTTCGGTTTCTCGTTTTCGCTTTGAACAGTCTCGCTCGCGATGCGTACTTCAGCGCCGGGGCGGATTTTTTGCAGCCCAGAGGTTACGACTTTTTCGCCCGCGTTGACTCCTTCGCGAATAACGGTCATGTCGCCTTCGATGGGGCCGAGCTTGATGGCGCGCCGCAAAACTTTTTTATCATCCCCGACGATCATCAAATGGCGACCTTGTTGATCCATTGCAATCGATTTGGTGGGCACGAGCACCGCATCATATTCGGCACTGAAGGGCACTCGGATACGAGCAAACAACCCTGCCGAAAGTATGCCCGTGTTATTTTGAAAGGTGGCTCGAATTCTGGTGTTGCCAGTCCCGGGATCGGTGGTATTGTTAACAAAGTCAATGACCCCCGCCCATGGAAAGCCGTCGTCGTTAGCTAGTCCCATTCGAACCGCGATTATCGCTTCGCGAGCGTTTTTGACTTCGCCATCGAGCATTCGAGTTCGATAGTCGAGCACTGACTGTTCATCGACCTCGAAGTCGACGTAAATTGGATTAACTGCGACCACGGTCGTTAGAACCGTGGAGTCGGCAGCGACTAAATTACCAGGAGTGACCGAGGTCTGGCCAAGCATACCGTCGATGGGAGAGCGAACTTCGGTGTATTTAAGGTCCAATTGGTTGCGAGCGACAGAGGCTTCGAGCGACTTGATCTGGCCTCGCAACTCCGCGACGCTGGCGAAGGATTGGTCGTACTCAGCTCGGCTGATCGAGTTACTATCGAGCAGCTTTTCGCTTCGTGTCAATTCATTGTTAGCTTGCTTAAGCCTTGCTTTGGAGGCTGTGAGCGAGCCAACTGATTGTTGCAATCCGAGTTCATAGGGTTTGGGATCGATAACGAACAGCAATTCTCCTTTCTTGACCAACTTTCCTTCATCGACCGTTACCTTCAAAATCGAGTCGTCGTTGTTTCTCATTCGCGGCGTTTGCAAAAGGTAGCCACTGACTCGTGCACGCACTTCTACGGTATCCACTGCCGAAGTGCGTCCGGTGTATTCGCGATATTCGACGACCTTCGACGTCGCTGCCTTGGTAACAGCGACTTCCGGCGGAGGCGGAGGATGTTGCGGGGTCGAGGGCGGCCCCTTTGCCCGACAGCCGACCAACAAAACGACTAAAAATAACGTGAAGCAAGTTTTCATCGATGCATTGTACTCGAATCGTCCACTGGAAGTCAGGAATCAGAGCCGTGCAACGAGACATTTCTCGTGCCAATTGGGCCGCTGGAGTCGATGAATATTTTTATTATCCAGTCGTACTGCGAGTGTGCATGATAAAACTCGGTTCCCCCAAGCTGAACTCATGCGGCACTATGTTTCCGTCTGCATCTTTCTCCGTGGATGGCGAGATACAGTTCACCATGGCGACGTCGCCACCCAACGCGATAAATCCTTCACCCGTGACCAAGAGAACGGCCATAACAGCGAGAAACCGCGTTGTTCTTATGCGTTTTTTCATAGTGCAAGTACTCAATTCCATAATGCGATCCTCTAAACAAGTATCCAATGTGTCTGGCTCACGCGAGAAGTCAACAACGAAACGGAGCACCGGTCCACCGAAATCGAGGTAGGTATCGAACCATAGCCATGAAAACTTCGGCGACAATGTCGTTCGTATCGTCCAAGTTTCCTACACGACGATGGATGTAACCATCGATGACGCCATAATGTTCTCGATAAAGATGCGAGACGGCCAAAGGATCCCACCCTTGTATCACCCAGACGCAACGTTATCCGAGCATCGACTGGCATTACAGACGATCGCCTTTTCGGCCATGAACGCTTTGGTTTCTCTTACAGTACTCGCGGGTGCGATCGCCATGTTTCGGCAAAACCCTCGTTGGCTCGCTCTGACTGGAGCATGGGCTGCCGTGATTCCTCTGTTTGGCCCGTGCTTCATACTTTCCATTCCGTCCGGCATCCGGGCGCTTGTTGTGTTGTTCAAGCCCGAAAAGTAAAAAGGGGACGGAAAAGTAAAAAGGGGACGCAGCGGACGCAGCTTATTTATAATGTGTGATTCAGTTAGAGTCTCACAGCCGATTGTGGTACCCACGACTCCGAGCCGTAATGTGTACCGCGAATAACGCTCTGACGTACGGATTCCAACTCATTTTCCGATTGTGGTTCATTTGCGTAGGCGTGCCAAGATCTGGGCCGAGGAATCAGCCTCTTGGATAGAACTTTCCTTTGCTTGGCATCGCCATATTGTCTGAGCCACGCACATCCCTATTCCCAGTCTTCCGCTCGGTTACATAGCGTGGCGCTCTGTCAGCGGTTTAAACGCCGGATAAGACAGTGTGGCAGGAGAAGTCTTAACGGCGAGCTTCGGATTTTTTCAAGGTGGCGAGCCTGAACCTTTGCATGCTGACGAGCCGTGCTGGCCGTATATAGCCATTGGACAGCGACTTCCGAAAAAACTACCATACGGACGTATTAAAATACAGCATATCCCCATATTCCGAATCGTCGAGAATCGTCATGATGTTATCGACGTGATACCGACAACGCTACTTGTTACAACTCATGACGATACGATCTTCATGACGCTACGCTCACTCAGCCTGGACAGACCCATGGGGCAATCGACGAACCCAGAACTAGAATTAGCTTTCGACTTTGTTCGCAATACGAATCGAAGTCTTTTCTTGACGGGTAAGGCCGGCAGTGGCAAGACGACATTCTTGCACTCCATTAAGTCCGAGGGGATGAAACAAATGGTGGTGGTCGCGCCGACGGGAGTCGCCGCCATCAACGCCGGTGGCATGACGATCCACTCGTTTTTCCAACTCCCGTTTGGACTGCACATCCCGGGCGCCAGCCGCGACCAGCAGAGCCGCTCCCATCGCTTGGCGGGTCAGAAAATAAGCATCATCCGTTCTCTCGATCTTTTGGTCATCGACGAAATCAGTATGGTCCGAGCTGATATGCTCGATGCCGTCGATCAAGTCTTGCGAACCTACCGCGATGCCAGCTTGCCGTTCGGCGGCGTTCAGTTGCTGATGATCGGCGACTTGCACCAACTTCCACCGGTCGTCAAACAAGAGGACTGGGCCTTGTTGCAAGAACACTATGCCACTCCTTATTTCTTTTCGAGCCAAGCTTTGCAAAAGACTGAGTACATCTCGATTGAACTCAAACATATCTATCGACAATCGGATCAGAGCTTTATCGATCTCCTGAATCGAGTTCGCGACAATAAAATCGACGAAGACGTCCTCAATCGGCTCAACAGCCGTTACGTTCCAAACTTTCGACCTTCCGCCAACGAAGCTTATATTACGCTGACAGCCACGAACGCCGTCGCGCATCAGATAAACGCCGATAGCTTAGCCAGACTTCGAGGAGTTTCCAAAGTATTCAATGCGATCATCGACGGCGACTTTCCACCGTCGGCCTATCCGACCGAGGAACGGTTCGAGTGCAAGGTAGGGGCTCAAGTCATGTTCGTCAAAAACGACTTGGAGGCGGAAAAGAGATTTTTCAACGGCAAGATCGGTCAGATTACTCGATTCGATGAGGAGGTCATCTATGTTCGTTGCCCCGATGAAGGCACTGATATCGCCGTCGAGAAGGTCGATTGGCAGAACGTAAAATACAGATTGGACGAGACCACCAAAGAAATAAAGGAGGAAATACTCGGAACGTTCACCCAGTATCCCCTTAAATTGGCGTGGGCGATCACGATCCATAAGAGTCAGGGGTTGACGTTCGAACGAGCGATCATCGACGCTCAAGCCGCTTTCGCACATGGGCAAGTTTATGTTGCTCTCAGTCGATGCAAGAGTTTTGAAGGGATTGTACTTCGATCTCGAATCACGCCTTCGAGCGTCAAGACCGATAGCGTCGTGAAGAACTACACCGAAGAAGCCGAGAGCAAGGCTCCGGATCAGGCAGAACTTCAGCAAGCGAAGCGAAACTACCAGCGACGGTTGCTGGAGGAACTATTCTCCTTCGA
>JBBRJI010000066.1:0-14147 GCA_038219625.1 Pirellulales bacterium
TCAGGATATGCCCGTTCCTCAGGATATGCCCGTTCCTCAGGATATGCCCGTTCCGGTCCTCCAGGAAACGCAACCGTCGTTTTCGCATTCTGGTGTTGCGTTGTCCAATGATGATGTGTTTTCCACGATCGAACGATTAGCCAAACTGAGAGACGCTGGCGCACTGACGGAAGACGAATTTGCGGCCAAGAAGACCGAACTGCTTGCTCGGCTCTAGCGTCGCACGAAGTCTTGAGAAACGCCTCGAGATACCATCGATGCATTCTGAATGGTGCCTGACATCGATTCCAACAAGTGCTTTTGATCCAAGTAATTCATGATCGCAACTCGCACGTTGACGGGCAAATGCGAGAGCTTGGTAAGGTTGTAAGATACCCCTTGTTGGTAGATCAACGATTCCATCCACTGCTGCGGAATGGAGGGTTCATAGATGTCAAGTTTTGCACCCAGTTTATGGATTGGGGTAGGATAGCTTCGCTGTTCAATCGTCCTAGCGTAGGTCTTAGCAAATTGCTTTAGGTTCTCTTGTTGACGAACGTATCTCGTGGCAGCGTAAGCGGCGTTCTCGTCGTACTCTTGATAAAGTGCGACAACAAACTGTTGTGTGGAAAGAACGCGAGTCCGTTTGGAATGCGAGTTTTCCAAGCCTGCGGCCTCAATGGTAACGTCCAGCAAATCTGCACGCCATGAATTGGGCACTTCAAAAACGATTCGAAATGGGCGAGCACCTTCCAGCGTCGTCTGCGAGGATTGACGCACTTTGAAATAAACTCCGCGGCGCCGTTCCAGCGTACCTGCGGCATTTACCAATTCCATGGACGGCTTCTTGGCATAGTGGACCGTTTCATGCGCATTGTCGTGATAGTATGCGTAGCCTTGTGCTGAGCCCACTCCTGGGTATCCCCCCGCTCCACGGATGGCTGCTTCTCGAACTCGATCACCCTCTTGGCTTATCTGCATCGCACCGAAAACATCGCTTTGCATTTCAGTTCGAGGAGAGTAGTCTGCGACTTGAACATCCTCGTGTCGGCTCACGATACGAACGGTATATTCTGTAACGACGGCGCTGTCTCCAGGCGTAAACAACGCCGACACATCCAATTGCACGTCTACCATCCTGGAATTTGGCAACTGGTTCATCACACCAATCGAACTCGACTCCCTAGCGGGCGCCAGCGGGTTCACGTCGAACGCAACCTGCCCAAAGCCGATCGAGAAATTCGAGAAAGAAGCAGCAAACAAAATGATACAAAATCGAACGAAAGAAACTAAAGTCTTCATATCAAAAACCCCTCCATGGCACTCGACCGAAAGCTGGCAAAAACATCCGCTTCCGGGGATAGCCCATTGTTTATTGGATCATCGTTTCCGTCACGATCCTTGCACTCTCGGTTGGCTATCTAGAACGCTCTACTAAGAGCAACCGCCGTTCCATCATGGAAAGAAGCATCCAAAAAAGCGGAAATAGTTGAATGCGGGTTTTCTATTTTTCCTAACCCGCAAGCTCCGCCTCTGAGTTACCCCAGTGCGTTGTAATACTAACAATGTCTAAGTGTCAGACAAGCGAATGGGAGTCGAGAAACCGAGTTGCGAGAAGCTTGTTATGGTAAGCCCGGTAAAATCCGAAGGCATGGGGACATTGTTCGGCCGGACGCTCACGACAACTTGTATACCGGCTTGGCTGGCTGCAATCCATTCCGAATGAACATCTGTCACAAAAACGATCTCAGTAGGATCATAATGGGATTCCGCCGCAATCCTTTCGTAGCTTGCAACCTCCTTCTTGGTCCCGATGGTTGTGTCGTAGTGAGCGCTGAATAAGTCGGTTAGATCCCCCAGAACCGTGTACTTGAAGAACATCTTTTGTGCTAGCACGCTGCCAGATGAGTAAATCCTCAAATCCATTCCGTTCGCTTTCCATTCCTCAAGGGCAGGAAGGACATCCGGAAACAACTCGGCTCGGAGGGCTCCGCTTTCAAACCCAAACTGCCATACCAAGCCCTGCAGTAACTTCAGCCCCGTGACTTTGCTATCGGTAGCCATCAACAGGTGGCAGTGCTCCAACAACTTGAGTACCGCCGTTGTCTTTTTCGTCTGCCATGACAGTCCAAGCCAATTGTCGATCGACGCAATCTGAGCGTCTTTGGCAACCGTCCGAATTGCATCCTGCACAGGCAGGGATTCCCAATTCTCCACGAGGAACCGCTCCAGGTTTTTCCTGGCGTAGGGAAACATAACATCGTAGACAAAACGAATATCAGACATCGTTCCTTCGATATCCAACAAGACGCATTGCGCATGAAGTTTAGCAATTGTCATGGAGTTACGGTTGGATCATCGGTTCGATGCGTTTGTTTGGTGGCAGAAAGCTCCCGCCAAAACACATCGGGCTAAACTCACTGTGGACCCCTTGTTCGACATAGTGAGGGGTCCAGCCAGCGGTATCCTCAAAGAATCGAATGCATCGTATGTGTCTGTCGTCGCAAAGATTGAACCAATGCTTCATGCCGCACGGAACGTTGATCATATCTCCGCTTTGTACGGTTACACCAAAGACAGGGCCTCCTTCGGGATCCAAGTGAAATATCCCTTTTCCGGAAACGGTGAAGCGGACTTCATCCTCGCTATGCGTATGCTCTTTATTGAACTTTTGGAGCATGGCGTCCACGTTGGGAGTGTCTGCGTGGACGTTGATCACGTCGGCGGTAACGAAACCACCCTTTTTCTTGATTTGTTCGATCTCAGGGGCATATTCTGTCAAGATGTCTTGGTCGGTAGCAGTCGGACTGAGGCGTCCAGAAACCTGCCACTGTTCGAACCAAATTCCGAACGGCCTCAAAAATTCGGAGATTTCCGCGGGATCGTCAATCGTTCTTTGTTGTGATGGAATAAAAACGCTGGCCATGGTTTTTGGGTGATCGACTAAGGTGAGGAAATGAACGAATTGAAGTGATTTAGATCAAAACTTTAGCGTTTTTTGAAATGACTTGCAACAACTTGCTGGGCACAACCTTGAAAGAACCAGTTTATCCAGGTCTGGCCGCCTCTGGCCAAAGCTCCAAGGTTGCGTACACTATTGAGTCGCAGCGAATGGTTAGAAACTGCGAATCCGTTCCGATTTCGATTTGTTTCCAACGCAAAGCCACCATTTTCCCTCCGGAGTAGCTCTCATGGCCCATACATTGCCACCATTACCTTACGCGTCCAACGCCATGGAACCGCACATTGATGCGCAAACCATGGAGATTCATCACACCAAGCACCATCAGGCCTACATCAACAATCTGATTAAAGCTGTTGAAGGCACACCGCTTGAGTCCAAGACGGCCGAAGAACTCATTAAAGATTTGAGCGTCGTTCCGGAAGACAAGCGGACGGTCGTTCGAAACAATGCGGGCGGTCACGTCAACCACTCTTTCTTTTGGCAGGTGATCGGCTGGAATGCTGGTGGCAAACCAAGCGGTGCTCTGCTGGCGGACATCGAAGCAACGTTTGGCAGCTTCGACGCATTTAAGGAAAAATTTGGTGCCGCTGGAGCGACTCGCTTCGGCAGCGGCTGGGCATGGCTCGTGGTTAACAAAGGCAAGCTTGAAATTGGCTCCACCGCCAATCAAGACAGCCCGTTGATGGGAAAAGCGGTCGCCGGCATTGAAGGGACTCCCGTTCTCGGCATGGACGTATGGGAACATGCGTATTACCTCAAGTATCAAAACCGCCGCCCAGATTACATCGCTGCGTTTTGGAACGTGGTCAATTGGAACGAAGTAACCAAACGCTACGACGCCGCCAAAAAGGCTTAGTTCTGACGTTCATGACAACAAGTGTGACAAAGTGTGACAAAGTGTGGCACCGCGGTCCCCGCCGTGCCGTAATTACCAACAGTTCTTCCTGAGTCTACGTTGTGCCTGTCTTGATTTGAATTTAGGCGGAGCGTGGGCTGAGCGACAGATAGCGACAGATAGCAGTTTCGATATTTCTTTCTGATTTATATCGAGTCTTTGTTGTTCCGAACAACAACAGAGTTAGACAATATCGCCTGCCCATACGTTCGGGGCATTGCATGCACGAGAAATGATTTACCCATGAGAAATCTAACTTTCGCTAGCTTCATCAACGTCACTATTCTGGGATCGAGCGCCGCAGGGTATTTGTGCCTGTCTCTATTCGATGCATCCATCAAGAGCATGCTACTGTTGGTGTTAGCGACCGCAGCTAGTTTCATGTTGGTCCGCGCATCGGCTGCGACTCGACATCTGGTCGGACGCTTAATCAAAATCGCTAACGATTTGAGGATCGAGTTGCCACGCATTCTTATCGGTCCAAATGGAGCAATGCCAATGGTATGGTCGTTTGGGAAATCGAGGTTGTTTCTGCCAACGGACGCCGTCGAGTGGACCGATGATCGGCTGAACGTTTAATCCGCTGGCATGGTATGCGGGTCATCGATTGCGGGTTGAATGCGAACGAGCTTGCGATGATCATGTCTTGCGAATCGGGGTGGATGCAAGCGACTACGCTGGCATCTTGTTGGAGTTGGCGACCAGTGTACGAGTTGCTTCAGGAACCGGATCACTGGCGTTGGCCATGGCAAACAAACCGAATGTCGAGAATCGGATCCTCGGGGAGGTCCTCAATCGTAACTTTTTCAATAATCCGACTGCCACCCTTTTCATGATCTTACCAACCATGATTTTGTCCTGATCTAATCGCATTGAGTTTTTATGACAAAATCATGTGGGGTAAAATCATCAGGCTATTCCATGAGGTCCTCAATCGAAATGTTGCCCTTCGGTGCTTTTCGGCATGCCCCGGGCTTCACGCCAGGGGTTACGACCATCAATCTAGAGGCAAGGTAAATATCCCCCGAGTAAAACTCGGGGGCATTTCACTGCCCCTTGGTGATGGGGCATTTCTCGGTTGCGGCACTAGCACTACCCATCGAGCAGCGTATTCAGCTTCTCAACCGCCTTCAATAGCAGGTTCCAATGCTGAAATGCGTCGAAGGTATCGATACGCAAACAGTCATCGCGATCGAATCCGACTTCGCTCAGTTCGATCGTTTCGGCCAACGCGATCATATTCGACAGTCCATTGGAGAACATCTCGATTGTATGAGGTTCGCTTTCAAGCGGCATGACTTGTTCCATAGCGGTGTGCACCGCCCACAAAGCTGCTCGTTCCGCATCTGCACTGTCAATGATCGCTCGAAGTGTACCGCTTTGAACATAAAATTTGGCCATGGTAATCGTCCTTGATGGTTGAGTTGACTCGATTTTGTTGTACGCCGAAAAAGCTGGTGGCGATTCCAGGTCGGCCGCCCACTTCCTGCCTCGTGAGGGCTGAGGCAAGAAGTGGAATAGGCCGCTTTCAGGAGAGTCAAAGCAGGGATGTTGTGGCTCGACTGCTTTGACAAAAGAAGTATCGCTCCGACCATGGACACGTTAGGTCAAAGCACTGCGGAGGAATGGAGAAATGGAGAAATGAAGCAATTCCCCAAACGATTTCTGGGGTTGAGCGGGAGCTTGTTTCCCCTTAACCCTGTTTTGGCGTCCTAACTACAGAAAGCGAACTAAGAAACTCGGTTCCTTTGTTGCCCTACTCTTCACGGCGACAATAATGAACGACAATGAAGATCGTTCGTGAATTAGTAACTTGGCTCCCACTCTCGCTTATATGCCTGCACTAAAATTCTTACTCGTTTATTATTCCTCTCGAGCGCTTGGTCGATACCAAAGCGTAGCAGCTTTCGTTCTGATCTTTTTTTCGATTAGCCACGCGAATGGGTAATTGGATGCAAAGCGTTATGACGAAACAATTCTTCCGATCCTTCAGGCTTCTTGTTTTGATTGCCATTCTGGAGACACGAAGGAGGGCGGAGTTCAATTCGATTCAGAGAGACCGGAGGAGCTCCTAAAGGACAAGACACTCTGGCTGAAGGTACTTCGCAATGTGCGTTCGGACTTGATGCCCCCTAGGGATAGCGAGCAGCCCACGGCAGCGTCCAAACTAGCTTTAGTGGAATGGATTCATTCGGAGGTTTTTGAAATCAAGACGGAAGATCCGTTTCCGGGTCTCGCTCCAATTCGACGCCTTAATCGCAGCGAATATAGAAACACGATTCGAGACCTGACCGGCGTCGATTTCAACGCAGAAGTCGTTTTCCCGCCGGATGACACTGGATTCGGATTCGACAACGCTAGCGAAGCCATGTCGATGTCTCCAATGTTGATCGAAAAGTATTTTCAAGCTGCCAAGTCGATCGTGGAAGAAGCGGTCCCAAAATCGACTTGGACAGTGGCCTCGTCGAAATGGAATGGGAAAGAGTTTTTGTCGGCGGATGGTCCCAAAAACGGAACAGGCATGCGCCACGACCAGCCTCTAAACGTCCAGAAGAGTTTTGAAATCAAGCATCCCGGTGAATATCGTATCGTTGTCAGAGAAAAGCTCGATGGTTCGTTTGACTTTCATCCAGGGCGGTATCAGATCACTTGCTTATTGGATGGTAAAAAACTCTACTCAGCCGACCACAAATGGGAAGAGGATAAGTTTGTCGACATCGAATTCAAGATGACGCTGGCACCAGGACAACACGCGGTTGCCATTGAGCTTTCCACCCTAACAAACGATGTTGAGAACTCTTGCGAACGACTTGTTTCCATTGCGGAATCCATCTATCAACAACCGGGAATGACGTTTGAGTCCGGAATTGAGAAAGCATTTATGGCAGTTTTGGCTTCGCCGCAATTCTTGTTTCGTGTGGAAGACGTTGAGACGCTAGATGAGAAGAGCCAATACCCGAACGTGGATGAATATGCACTTGCCACAAGGCTTTCGTATTTATTGTGGTCGACCATGCCAGATGACGAGCTATTTGCACTCGCCGAAAAAGATGAGCTGCGAAAGAACTTGCCTGCGCAGGTGCAGCGTATGGTTCAAGACCAACGCTCCGATGAGTTCGTCGAGAACTTTGCCGGTCAATGGCTTCGCGCCCGCGACGTAGAAAACGTTTCTATCGATCCGATTGCAGCCATGGGGTTTCAAAAGGAGTATGCGACACTCCGTGCCAGTTTTGGTGGACGAGGGCGACGAACGAAGCAAGAGGAAGGGGCGGATGATCCTGAGACCGTGAAGAGCATTGCGAGGTTTCGCGAACTTGGGGCGTTTCGAGATCGATTCGACGCAAGCGTACGGAGCGCGATGCGAAAAGAGACGGAGATGTCTTTTGATTTCATTGTCCGCCAAGATCGAAGCATACTCGATTTAATCGATGCTGATTACGTCTTCGTCAATGAAAAACTGGCCAGTCTTTACGATATTGATGGCGTTCAAGGTAAGGAAATGCGAAAGTACATTTTGCCGACCGGAAGTCCCCGCGGTGGAGTTCTAACGCAGGGGACAATGCTGACCGTGACTTCCAACCCAACGCGGACTTCTCCGGTCAAACGAGGGCTGTTCATTCTAGACAACATTCTTGTTTACGGCGGAGCGATCGCGGACGGCAATCGACATACGCATGCGAATCTGCCTGTGATTTTGGCTGGATCGGGCGGCGGGAAATTTACAACGGGACGATTCTTGAAGGTGGAAGACAAGCCGATGTCGAATTTGTATGTCGAGATGTTGAATCGGTTTGGAGTTGCGACCGAGTCCTTCGGCGACTCGACCGGTCGACTTGAAGAATTACTTTAGGACCATTGAATGCCGCCGAGTTTATCTCGGGGGATGCTTACCATACCTCTAGAATAGATGATCAGAACCTTTGGCATGTTAGTCCATCGACGCGGTAACATTTCGACTACAAGGCGAGGGGCAGCTTGAAATCTACCTGTAAATTGGGTGGCACGCTCTGAGGTACAAAGGGCGTGGTGGATCGCTAGAGTCATTTTCCACACTTCCCACGCCCATCGCTAATCGCGCTAATCGCTTTGGGCGTGCCACACGGTGGCCTGGCCTGGTTGTCTTCTGTCTGCCGCTCGCCCAATCATCTCTTACGTCGCGAGCCAAATCTTGCGACCGTGAAAGGCTTCAGCCAATCCGCTGGCAGATTTCGATTCCATGCCTCGTATCCTCATGATGGCCTCAAACGTTTCTCGTTCGAACCAAGGCTTCTCTTGTTGCGACGGAAAGTGGCGCATCAGCAGGTCCATCTTTTGCTGCGCAATTTCGGTAGTTAATGGAACAAAAACATTCGGATTGCCTAAGTCTCCCTCGTACTTTGGAATCTCGTACTCAAGAATCAGATGCTTGCGAAACGTATTCCACGTTACTTCCGACAAAGTCCTATGATCTTGGTGTAAATCTTCTCGGCGATGCGTGAAGATGATGTCAGGTTGTAACGTTTCCGCCAAGGAGTGCATGACGTGTTTGATTTCGGCGATTTGCGACGGGAAGAGAGTATCCTCGAAGTCAAACACATGTACGAAGCAGTTTTCATGCCCTTGACACCAAGCCTGAAACGCGTCGAGTGCTTCCGCTTTGCGCTCGGGACTACAGCCCATCACGACCCAATCGAGACGGAGATTCGGATTGCTTGCCCGAAGACTGAGAATGGTTCCACCGCAGCCGATTTCGATATCGTCTGGATGGGCACCGAGGCATAGCACCGATTGAGCTGTTGACAGATTGAAATACAAAAAAGCGTCCCCCGCGAGTCGGATATCTATTCGATCATATCACGCGTTTTGAGGGTATGGATCGGGGCATCCGAGGAGGTTCGTCGATGGTGACGGCTTCATGAATAGGCTTGCGCCAAACCTCCCACGGTGTTTCTCCACGAGCATGAAAATCGTCGAACATCTGCTTTTCTTTGAACGTGTCCATGCAACCGAAAAAACCATCATGATGCATTGAGAAGAGTTGCTTCTTCGCGATCAATCGACTGAATGGTTTGGGAATAATCTCTTCGCCTGGGAGAATTTCTTGGAAGATGGATTGCTCGAAAACAAAGAAACCCGCGTTCACACTCAATTCCGCTTCTCCGACTGCGGTGATCCCATAGACAGAACCGTCTGGATTCGCGTTCACGCAATGAAACGTTTGAGTCGGTCGAACCGTCATGAATGTCGCCACCGCTTTGTTCCTGCGATGGCAATCGATCAAATCGGGAAGATGAACATTGCTGAGTCCATCGGTGTAGTTAGCCAGAAACGTCGATTCTCCCTTCAAATGAGGTTCGACCGCTTTCAGTCTTTGCCCGACGTTGGACATCAAGCCCGTGTCGACAAAGGTGATGTTCCACGTGTTGATGTCGCTGGCCAGCAGTTTTACCGAACTGTTTCGACCGTTCATGACAAAGTCGTTGGACAGGCATTCGTTGTAGTTCAGGAAGTACTCTTTGATGGCTTCTGCTTTCCAACCCAAGCAGAGAATGAAATCGGAATGGCCGTAATGGGCGTAGTATTTCATGATGTGCCAAAGGATTGGTTTCGTACCAACATTCACCAGTGGCTTGGGAATGGCGTCCGAGAACTCCCGCAACCGCATTCCGAATCCGCCACAAAACAGCACTACTTTCATGAGTCTTTTCTCCAAGGAGCCATCCGCATTATTTTCAGTATAATCAAGCCCGACTCGATTGAAAAAAACAGCAACTCAATTTCACGATGCTAGCAACAAAATGGAGTGAATGAATCGGTTTTGACGTGTCGTTGGGTTGTCTTACCCGCGAAGATGGCCTGACCGCAATTTGCGTCTCAATTGATGGTAGGCCCAAAACGGATTTCTTGCATAGATCCAAGTTTTCAACGCTAGCCCCAGGAGAATTTGAAGGAAATAATTCTTTGGAGCGAATTCTTGTCGCACCATGTGGTAATCCCTCCAATAGTCGTCATCTTGCCGACAGGATTCGTTATCGTCATGTCGTCGATACATGCTTATCGTCTTTGGAACTCGGCTGACTGGGATCTTCGACCAGAGAACCCTTGTAAAGAATTCGTAGTCCGACGATTTTAAATAACTTCGGTCGAATCCTCCTTGCTCACGATAGAGCTTGGGAGTCATAAAAGTGGAACTCGCCGACATGTAGCACCAGCCTAAACAGGCGTGTGCACTCGCAGTCAACCGACGCGGAGCTGGAGCAAGCTCTCCTAGCGATTGAAGTTGGGCGTCGACCCAACGCGTGCGACAGAATAGAACGTCCCGCCGTTCGCGCTGAAACGTTTCTGCCACAATGCGGAGTGCTCCGGGCAAGAAGACATCATCGGCTCCAAGGAACACCACAAGGTCACCTTCCGCCTTTTCGAACCCAATACATATGGCATCAACAAGATTCATGTCTTTTGGGCGGGGGACCAGAGTAACCGGGTAGCCCGAAGTGAGATTGAGAGTGCCATCCGTACTCCCACCATCTAGAATCAAATGTTGCACTTCCACGGTGGGGCACCTTTGACTTTGTACCGATTCTAGACAGGTAGAAAAATAGCGAGCGGCATTCAACGTAGGCGTGACGACAGAGATTTTCGTAAGTCGTGCCGGTTGCGTAGGTGGGATCGAGAAAAAAAAGAAATTGGACGATTGATATATTAGACCCACAAATCGACCTAGAATCATGCTCCATGCCGCGCCGTTCAAGCCCCACTCCTTTATGAACGGGAATGCAAGAACCAGGGTGACGCCAACCGTTAGCAGCGTCGAACGCAGGAGCCATTTCGGTTTTTCAATGGCCCAGACTCCTTGGTCGTTCATCATATGAGCGACACCGAGAGTCATATTAACTCCCAGAAGCAGCATGAGAAAAGCATGCCCTTGATAGACTGGATCCTTATAAATGGTTGTTAAAACAGTATCCGCATACCAATAAGTAAAGAAGGAAAGAACAGCGACGATGGTTCCCATAACCGACATTGCAAACGCGATCAGAGTACGCACCCGGTAAAGGCCTGCCTCGCGATAGGTGATTACAGCCAGTGGACTCAAAGAATTGCAGACGCCCAAGGCCAGCGGATTGATAAAAAAGATCACGTAGTTGCAGGCAGCGAACAATCCGGCTATTGCCGTGCCGAGTTGCCAGCCCACGATCCAAACCACTCCTTGAAAATGTAGGATTCCGACGACTTGTGCGATAAACGGCCACCGACCCACGCTCCAGTGACGGGCCATCTCAGCCGAGATGCTTCCTCGATGGTACGTATTTCCGCGATAGGCGATGAACAGCCAAGCGAACGCTGGGATAGCGCAACTGGCTCCTGTTGCCAAGTAGACTCCCACGATGTGAAGTAGATTGAACTGGATCAAAAGTCCAAGGAACAGCAATTGAAGGAGACCAGAGGATGCGTCTATGCAAAATGCCGTAGTGATTCGGAGTCGGGCCAATTCTACCCGTCGCGCAAACTCGCGCAACAAGATGAAAGGTGTCGCAAGGGCTAACATTCCGAGCGCCTCATTGAGTCCCGGAGAATTCCCCAGCCAACCCCCAAGAGCCCAGACCAGTCCGAAAGACAAAGCGGACACAATCCCTAACGTTACTACTTGAATGAGACTACTACCGTGGTAGGATCGGCGTTTGTCACCTTCGTGACGCAAATGGAAAAGCGTAAAGGGTGCACTTATCAGCGTATCCTGCATGCAGGTCGCGATCAGGAGGAATCCAAATGATATGGAATAGATACCAAGCACTTCGTTGCCCGCACAGCGAGCAATCATGACCGACGTAACGAACCGTACACCGCTGATTGTGGCTTGATCGGCAAGGGACATGAGTATCTTGAACCACCGTCCGTTCCTTAGCCCTCGGCTGAAGTAGGAAGCGATCTTCGGATCTGCGTCTAAGTCTGGAGGGTATTCAAACGACACTATGGGAATGTTTCGCTTGGAATGCAAGGTTTCGTTCAACGATTGGAATCATCCATTGCCCTGTGTTTCATTTGATGATGGTCAAGGCAGTTGCGTCTCTTCTCAGTTTCGTAATTGCAAGTAACAATTTGATTTACAGATAAAGTGACCCGTTCAATTTAACTGCTTGGACTAATTACGAATTTCTAGCATTGGTATTTGATCCGGGATTCTCCACTTTGGACTGTCGAAAATGCCAATTTGTGGATGATTACGATTGTAGGGTTTGAGCGTCAACATCCCGAAAGGGCTTCGCGCGATTCCCATGGTCTTTAGACAGGCGTGACGGAAATGCCAATTAGGATAGGGAAAACCAACGCGAGAATCGATCGAAACCTGTCAAGAATCGATGAAAGACGAATAAATGTTTGAAAAAATCTTCGCCGGAAAATCGGTCTTGGTAACAGGCCATACTGGCTTCAAAGGCTCATGGCTATGTCTCTGGCTTCATCGTATGGGGGCCAGGATTACTGGACTTGCGCTAGCCCCGCCAACTGACCCTAATCATTTCTCGGAAAGCGACATCCGTCCACTTTTGAATTCACATTGGATTGCGGATGTGCGAGACGACAAGGCAGTTGGCGAGGCAATTCGAAAAGCACAACCCGATTTAATTCTTCACTTGGCAGCGCAATCCATTGTCCGACGTGGATATCGCGAACCGTTCGAAACGTTTTCGACCAACGTGATGGGGACAGCGAGTCTCCTAGAATCAATTCGAGTTCAAAATCGTCCCTGCAGCGTTGTGGTTGTAACCAGCGATAAATGCTACGAGAATCGCGAGCAAGTGTGGGGGTACCGCGAAACGGACGCCCTGGGTGATCACGATCCGTATGGCGGAAGCAAAGGGGCGGCAGAGCTGGTCGTTCGATCCTACCGCGATTCTTTTTTTCCAGTAGGCAAGCTCGGCCAGCATGGAATCAAAGTTGCCAGTGCCAGAGCCGGAAACGTCATCGGCGGAGGGGACTGGACCCACGATGCCTTGATTGTGGACGTGGTCAAAGCGCTTTCACTAGGTGTTCCCGTCCAGGTCAGAAGTCCCAATGCATTTCGACCTTGGCAGCATGTGCTTCAAGCACTTAGTGGCTACTTGACCTTGGCGGCAAAACTCATGACGTCGGATGACCCGTCCTATTGCAGCAGTTGGAACATCGGACCGCTTCCGGGCAATGAGATTTCAGTTCGCGAAGTTGTCGAACTACTTCTAGAAGAATGGGGCGAAGGGAGTTGGATCGATGCTAGCGATCCAGCCGCGCCGCGAGAAGCGGGTATTCTTCGGCTTTGTGTTGACAAGGCCCTCTGGGATCTAAATTGGAAACCAGGTTGGGATGTTCGCGAGTCGATTCGACAAACCGCTAGGTGGTATCGGCATTGGCAGATAAACGGCGGCTCGATGCGAGAATTCAGTCTAAGCCAAATCGAGGAGTATGAGGCTTTCCTACGAAATAACGAGCCATCGCAAAATCCTCAACCGATCACTCTCCCGAGATAAAGCGACGCGCATGTTTTTCCAACGTTCCAATGAGTTAAGAAGAAGAAGCCACGAATTGATTCCCGGTGGTTGTCATACCTACGCCAAAGGTGACGATCAGTATCCGGAACTGTCCCCCGGTTTTATCGTGCGCGGATTAGGGTGTCACGTTTGGGACGTCGACGGAAATGAATTCATCGAGTACGGCCAAGGTAACCGTAGCGTTTCGTTGGGGCATGCCTTTCCAGAAGTGATCGAAGCGGTACAGCGGCAACTAGTGAAAGGGGCTAACTTTACGCGTCCTGCAACGATCGAACTCGATGCCGCAGACGCATTATTGAATATGGTTCCAAACAACGACATGGTGAAATTCTGTAAGGATGGATCCGATGCAACTACGGCCGCTTTGAAATTGGCGAGGGCCTATACCGGACGCAATCTGATCGTTTGCTGTCGTGACCAACCTTTCTTTGCAACGAATGATTGGTTCATCGGAACGACACCATTAGACGCAGGTATCCCAAAATGCGTTAAGGCCATGACACTGACGTTTGGTTTTAACGACCTAGAAAGCGTCAAGCAGTTGTTCCTCAAACACCCCAATCGTATCGCGGGCTTGATCATGGAGCCCGCAAAATACACAGACCCAGAACCGGGTTTCCTGAATGCCGTCCGCGATCTATGCCACCTTCATGGTGCCCTGTTTATCATGGACGAAATGATCACCGGCTTTCGATGGCACAATGGCGGTGGTCAGGCCTATTATGGTGTCGATCCGGATCTGTCGTGTTGGGGCAAGGCGCTCGGCAATGGGTTTTCGGTATCGGCCCTCACCGGAAAACGCAAG
>JBBRJI010000067.1:0-14093 GCA_038219625.1 Pirellulales bacterium
TTGCCTGAACCCCAACCTGCGTGGGCTCAGCAATACAATCATCAACTTCAACCTATTTGGGCTCGCAAATTCGAACCGCCAGCCGTAGCGGGTCGTGAATCCGAAGATGTGATGGAAACGCTTTTGTATCTGACAGAGGTAACAGGTGACCGCAGGTTCCTTGAGCCCCTTCCAGACGCGATTGCTTGGCTCAAGCGTTCCAGCTTGCCCGACGGCAAGATTGCACGGTTTTACGAACTCGAAACCAATAGGCCACTTTACTTAACCAAAGACGAATACACTCTAACCTACGAAGACAACAACCTTCCCACGCACTACAGTTTCAAGTCCAAGTCAAACGTCCTGCAATTAGAGGCTCGATACCAAGTCTTGAACCGAGGTGAAACGTCGAAAGTTAGCAAGAACAATTTCAAGTCCCTCCGACAAGAGACGGATCGTATTCTTCGTCAGTTGGATTCCGGAAGCCGATGGATTACCGACAAGAATGGAGTTCCTGTGCCTACGATAGACTCGCGTGATTTCGGCGAACTCTTTTTGGAAAGCAGCGTTTTCAATAGAAATATGATTCGCCTTGCGGAATTCGTGACAGCTACCAAGAACGCTCCCAACGAGCCATGACTCTCGCTTTGAGAATCCATCGAGCCGATGCCCAATCCTAACAGTAATGCTGGTGGTATCTCGTCGAGAACGAGGTTTACCAAATCGTTGGTCCTGGCCAGTCTGACCGTAGTCGCGATTGCCTATGGTTGCCTGTTCCTATGGCAACCGATCGGGCAGGGGCTCGTAGGGTCCGAGGATGAGGAGGTAAGTCGAGGCAGATTTGTCTTTTTGAGCCTTCTATATCCCGAGGTTCGAATTGCGACCTGGTTGGATGGCGGTCGATTGCCTAGTGGTTTTAGTGACCGTATCCCAATCGTATTTGGCACAGTCGTTTGGCTGGCTTTGGGTGCAGTGATTGGTCTACCATTGGTAAGGCCCTTGTTCCTTCGCAGTCGCACAATCGCATCACGCGTCGAGCAGCTATCGATAGCGATTCTAGTCGGGCTTGCGCTTCTTTCGACAACGACGCTTGTTGTTGGACTGGCAGGTGGCTTGCAGAGTCGTGTGCCTTTGAGCGTAACCGTGGCAATTCTGATCCTGTTGGTCTATGGCTTGTCGCGATCCACAAAGCGAATTTCTTCAGTCGTCGCGGAACCGGAGATTTCCATATCCGCGACAGCCCACCCAAAAAAGGGAATCGATCGAATTTTCTTCATGGTGATCGTTGCGATAACTGTTTTCGCGGCGGCGGTCCTGATGCTCGGTTCTTGGCTTCCACCAAGTGAATTCGATGTGCTTGAGTATCATCTCCAAGCCCCCAAAGAATTCTTTCAGCAGGGCTCGATTGGTTTTGTTCCTCACAACATTTACGCCAACATGCCACTTGGGACTGAGATGCACAGTCTGGCGATGATGACTTTAGTAGGACAGGAGGACGCTTGGCTTGGTGGCTTGATTGGGAAATCGATCACAGCCGCGTTTTCACTCGTGGGTGCGGCGTTGCTGGGTGCCTTTGTGACTCGCAAGTTCGGGACGCTGTTTGGATGGTGCGCCGCAGGCATATGGCTAACGTCGCCAGGGATCGCGCATGTGGCCATCTTTGGACTGATTGATGGGGCGCTGGCTACGTATGTTTTAGCGTCGGCGGTAGCGATTATCGGTGCATTGGAATCTTTGCGGGAGCGAACTTTGACGTTGCAGAATCCAGAAGAAAGCGAATTGCCAAGTCTTCGTATGATGACGTATTGGCGAATCGCCGGCGTCGCGTCAGGAGCTGCTGCTGCGGCTAAATACCCAGGACTGATTCTAGCGGTGATACCTGTTTTGGCATTCTTGTTTTGGGCCGCTTGGCGGTACAGAAGGGTCTTCCATCAGCGAGAGGTGATCCTAGCAGCGGGCTTGATCGCGCTCGAGCTAGCGGCAACATGCGGTCCGTGGTACGTCAAGAACTGGGTTCAGGCGGGGAATCCTGTCTATCCGCTTGCCGCTGATATTTTCGGTGGCAAAACCTTGACGCAAAACAAAATAGACCAATGGAAACGAGCACACACAGTACGTAATTTCCAATACACGCACCAGACAGGTTCGAACGAGACGAATTCCATTCTTTGGACGCAAGTTTCAATCGCCCTAACGGATGCAACACGACTCGGACTCACTTCACTCTATGTTCAGCCTGCCATGGTCCTTGGGATGTTGGTATGTTTGTTAGCGACGTTCAAGCTTCGCCAAGATCGTCACTTTGTTCTATTAGCAACTTGGATTGGATGGTCGGGATGGATCGTGTTGGTCTGGTGGTTTGCAACCCATCGCATCGACCGTTTTTGGTTGCCGCTGACTGGATTATGGGCCGGGCTCGCTGCGACTGGATTTTGGTGGTTGCACCAAAACGTATCTCCGCGGCTTTCTCAATCGATCGTCGTCCTGGGGCTCGGCTACGGGTGCGTCTTGAACTCGTCCCCTACGATCGCGGACAATCGGTACTTTGTTTCGATAGCCGCTCTTCGAGCGGATGCCGGGGACGAAAACCAAGTGCCTAGAATCTTTCCGACAACCGCTTGGGTCAATCAGAATTTGCCGAATCACAACCTGCGGATACTGCTGGTTGGGGAAGCCAGAGTCTTCGATTTTATCGCCCCCATCGAGTACAGCACGTGCTTTGACGTGAATCCAGGCGAAGTCTATCTCAAAGAAAAATCGCGAACCGAACAACTGGAATCGTTACGACAACGGGGCATTACCCACATCCTGATCCAATGGACGGAGATACATCGCTATCGATACCCCAACAATTATGGTTTCAGCGATTGGCCTCAACCAAGCGATATCCAAAAGCTGGTCGACGATGGGGTGGTAAGTCGAGTTGACTGGGGATTCCCGATTTCCTTTGCCGAACTGCTGGAAGTCAAGTGACTTGTTTAACCTAAGCGATAGTGTGTGGCACAGATCGCGTGTGGCAGCGACATCGTGTGGCACAGATAGCGTGTGGCAGCGACATCGTGTGGCACGTCCCAGAGCGCTAGCGATGGGCGTGGGAAGTGTGGCAGATGTTTCTAGCGATTCACCACGCCCTTCGCAAACTCAGGGACGTGCCACACGGGATTTCCTAGACCAAGTTCTTTCGCACCGCCCAAACCGCTGCTTGAGTTCGATCTGACACGCCTATCTTGCGCAGAATATGTTGGACATGTTCTTTCACGGTTTCGTAGCTAATGCCAAGCGACTGCGCAATTTCTTTATTGGTAAGTCCATTGGCTAGCTGCTTAAGAACTTCGCCTTCACGTTGGGTGAGAGGAATCTCAGACTCGCTCCCGACTCGCATCGTAGCCAACGAGCCCGTAACTCGTCTCAGTTCCTCACGACTCCAAATACTCTCGCCTTTGGATGCGCGTTGAACGGCATCTAATATCTTATCTTGTGCGTCTGTTTTGAGCAGGAAACCGTTCGCGCCCAATGCCACCGCCCTAGCGATGTAGGTCGGATTGTCGTACGAGGAAAAGATCAGCACTGGCTGTGTGGGTGAATGTGTCTTGATTTTCCCGAGCAGTTGCAATCCATCTCCCCCTGGAAGACGAACATCGATGATTACCAAATCGAATTTGGCAGCCAAAAACTTGTTATAGCCGTCGAGTGAGGTCGATGCCTCGTCCGCTATTTCTGAGTCGGTACCAATAAGCATCTGCCTAAAGCCCAATCGCACAATTTCGTGGTCATCGACAAAGAGGATTTTGGAAGTCAAGAAGCACCTCCTTTGGCTAATCGATTTAAGGGGGTGATGATTCCGAAAGGAAGGGATTCCCCTACTTGGCGGGAGTTCACTATACTAAAAGAGGGGAGCATTCTACGCGGGAGACCGGGTATGTGTTCGGAAATGCGAAAAGCGCGTGAAGAAGCGATACCCCCCACCTTAGCATGCAAATGCGGTGAATACCATGCTGGCGCCCATTTTTGTCTTTGTTAATCGCCAGGTGCAGCAGAATTTGGAGCCGTTTTTTGGTTCAAGCCAGTTCTTTCGAATGATCTGGCATCGCAGACGGTAAGGATGCTATTTTCGTCCTGCGAGGGTTTTTGCGTGCCAGCCGGTTTGTGTGCAAGAAATCCAAGTTTTGACGAGCAGTGCAAGCAAAGGAATGCGGAATGTACAAGCTTTTATTGTGTTGGCGCTACCTGAAAACCCGGTGGATCGCTTTAGCATCGATCGTTTCCGTAACCTTAGGCGTTGCGACACTAATCGTCGTCAATAGCGTTATGGATGGCTTCACTTCGCAGATGCAGGATCGAATGCATGGCATTCTGAGCGATCTTGTGGTTGAGACGCGCGGCACCAATGGGATTTCGGAACCGAATTGGTACATCGAACGCATTCGAGCCAGGATTGGCAACTCGGTTGAAGGAGTTACCACCGTGGTGACGCTGCCTGCCATGATGACATTTCATCACAACGGTGCAGCCCATACCCAGCAAATCAATTTGATCGGAATTGATCAAAAAACGTATGCGAGCGTGAGTGACTTTAGCAAGTACCTGATTCATCCGGACAACCAGTCCCAACTGGATTTCAATTTGAAACAATCGGGCTATGCACCGGATCGGGAAGCGTTGCAACCATCTGGATGGGAATATCGAAACCGTGTAGAGCAGCTAAAAAAAGAGAGGCTTTCTCAATTGGAGCAGTATCGTGAGCTCCAAGAAAAAATTGCGGTCGAACAGCGAAAACAACTTTCCAATCAGTTGCAAGATAGCCATTTCGGCACGCCTAACTTGGGAGCTAACCCGGAATCCTCAACGGGCTCTATGATCAAAATTGAGAGTGAGAAAAAGGCGGAGTCTGAACCGAGTACAATCGAAGCGATGCTTGCCGGCCCTAGTATTCAACCGATTCCATCAGGCGAGGGACGAGGTCGCATGTTTGACGCGTCCAAGGAACAGCGAACGGGCATTGTTCTTGGGATTGGGATTGGGAGTGTTCGAGGCCGAGACTTGGCTGGCAAAGTCAAAGACTATTTCTTTATTCGACCAGGTGATGATGTCAGCGTTGCATTTCCCAACGCAGGTACTCCACCCCGAGCCATCGATGAGATGTTTACTGTCGTCGATTTTTACGAAAGCAAGATGAGCGAATACGACGCCACCTTTGCCTTCGTGCCCATTGAAGCGCTTCAAAGAGCTCGGGGTATGATCGACCCATTATCCAAAGTTGGAGCCGTCACCTCGATTCAAATCAAATTGAAAAAAGGCTCGGATCTTTCTGCGGCCCGTGATGCCTTGCGAGACGAGTTTCCCCCAACCGAATCCTACGTTCAGGTCAACTCTTGGCGCGACACGCAGGGACCGTTGTTGGCAGCCGTCCAAATGGAGACCACCATTCTAAATGTTCTTTTGTTCATGATTATCGCCGTTGCTGGATTCGGAATCCTCGCCACGTTTTTCATGATCGTTGTCGAAAAGACACGAGACATCGGTGTACTCAAGTCCCTTGGCGCGCCTGGAACCGGGATCGCCTCGATCTTCTTGGGGTATGGCGTCTTGCTCGGTTCCGTTGGTTCCGGCGCAGGTGTTGTGTGTGGGCTTCTCTTTGTCTGGAAGATTAATGAAATAGCTAGAGTCCTTGAGTGGTTCACCGGACGCGAGGTCTTTGACCCCACCGTCTACTATTTCGACTCGATTCCAACCATCATCCATCCATTTACTATCGTCTGGGTCAGCATCGGCGCGGTCTTGATCGCGATCATGGCAAGCGTCTTGCCATCCATTCGTGCGGCTCGCATGCATCCTGTCGAGGCCTTGCGTTATGAATAGCACCACACCTGCGAAAATGCTAACAAAGCCATCAACACCTGCCGTCGGTCCCTACCGCGTTGTGCGGCCAGAACTCGAATTGGATTCCATTGAGAGCGAGATCGTAAAGTCAGGTCTGCCAGAAAGCGTTGGATGCCAATCCATTGTGGTGGCTCGCGACGTGACGAAATCATACCGTCGAAGCAAAACGATTGTTCCCGTACTCAAAGGGGTCGATTTCAGCGCGGAACGGGGCAAGATCACGGCCATCATCGGCCAAAGCGGTTCTGGCAAAAGTACTTTGCTCCACCTTCTGGGCACCCTGGATAAACCTGACTCGGGCGAAATCCATTTTGATGGTCAACGCACGGACAATTTGCCCGCTCGCAAACGTGATGCGTTTCGCAACACGCAACTGGGAATGATTTTCCAGTTCTATCATTTGCTGCCCGAACTGACGTTGCTGGAGAATATTATCGCTCCCGCTATGATCGGGCAGAGTATTTTCTCCTATTTTCGTAACCGTTCTGCCATTATTCAACGGGCAAAAGGGCTAGCTGAGATGGTTGGTCTTTCGCATCGACTGCATCACAAGCCTTGTGAGCTCTCAGGTGGCGAAATGCAACGAACTGCTATTGCCCGAGCTTTGGTCACGGATCCCCAACTGTTGCTGGCGGACGAACCGACCGGAAATCTCGACCAAGAATCCGGTCAGTCCATTTTGCAGTTGATGAGGAACCTGAACCGAGATACCGGTTTAACTATCGTAATGGTCACCCATGACGAGAACATCGCGCAACAATGCGACGCGTTGGTACGATTAAAAGGCGGAAAACTGGAGCCACTTAAGTGATTTGTTAATTTTTGACGATTGTAACGATCAGTCTAATGTTTCCGTCGAGGAGCAGCCGATTTGAGGACTAACGACTAAGCTCAACAAGGCCATTTCAACTACGGAACCGAACGGATGTACGAATCATTCTTTGGATTTGTCAAAAGACCATTCCTCGCAGCATCCACGCTTGACCGCTACTTTCCTGCGACGTGCATTGAGCAGACCTTTCAAACCACGTCTCGCGCAATCCAACGTGGCGAAGGGCCCGTTGCAATCTTTGGTGGCACTGGATTGGGCAAGACCATGTGTTGCCTTCGAATTGCCGAAAGCTTTCGACGCAATTTCGAAGTGGTGATGCTCTCCAGTTCTCAGCTCATTACGCGTCGAGCTCTGCTCCAGAACCTTCTGTTTGAGCTTCGCATGCCCTACCGAGACATGACCGAAGGTGAACTCCGCCTCTCGCTCATGAGTCGACTGCAACCTTCCTCGGAAAACCCAACCGATGGATTGGTCTTGGTAATCGACGAAGCCCAGACACTGTCTATGAAGTTGCTCGATGAAATCCGACTACTTACGAACATGGTTCGCCATGGCATTCCGCGGGTCCGCTTGGTTCTCTGCGGCACAATGCGTTTGGAGGACTGCCTTTCCCACCCGAACATGGATTCGCTTAATCAACGCCTTGCTGCCCGATGCTACTTGACTCCGCTAAGCAGCCAAGAAACCGGTCAGTACGTCATCCACAAAATTGAACTGAGCGGTGTTGAGGGATCGACGGTGATGACTCGCGATGCCCTCGATGCGATCTATCGCGGTTCGGATGGGATTCCGCGACTGATCGACCAACTCGCCGATCAGTCTCTATTACTTGCCTGCAATGATCGTGAACGCCCTGTTTCCGCCGCCATGGTTGGCCGAGCTTGGTGCATGCTCCAGCAGCTTCCTAATCCGTGGAGCGAACCCGAATCGATTGTTAAGGGCGCTCCGCTCGCTAGTTCTAACCCTACGCCAGTCGCCTCGATCACCACTTCAGCCATCCAAACACCTGTCCTATGGAACGAGCCACGAGCTTCTTTATCGGCTTCCAGTTTTGAGTCGATGATGAAGGGTTCGGTTACTGCCCAATCGCCAACGCCATCGCATTCCAACATCGAATTCGGACAGCTCGACGATGAGTTCAGCGATGAACTGATCGCCAGTCCGATCGAAGACTTCCATACGGTTGCGACAACCAACGCGACAACCGACGCGATGGCACCATCGCGGGCTGAAACGGACTTTGAAGATGCAGTCGCATTGCCAGAAGCCTCGCCTGTTCCGACTAAGAACTTGCTGGACGTTTTTGCCGGTGATTTTGACGAGGAGTTCTCGATCCCTGTCCAGTCGTCGGATAGCTACCAATCCTACTCCGGCGCTGCCTATGGGAATCTAAACTACGACCTCTCCAATTTCGGAACTTCGAATCGGAAAGACACAGACGAGACGGAACTGGCATTCGACGATGCCAATGATTTCTTTACGGCCCCAGCGATATCGAAGGGCCCAGAGATTTCGAAGAACCCCGCGCTTTGGAACGGCCCAGCGCTTTCGAGCCACTTTGAGGGCAATCAGGATTTGCAAGAGGACTACTTAGGACAGGCTGCCAGCCTGTCTTCCAACGACGGGCCCTTTGAGGACTCTTATGTGGAAACCGTTTCGAATATCTCGCCGGAACAAGCCGCAAACTTGGAGAGACAAATCGAAGAGGAAATGCGGGAACTCGTTTCTGGACTGAATATGAATGCGATGACCTTCGATCCCGCAGAGTCGATCGATCCTTCGGTTAACTATGGTACTCCTGAAATTTTTTCAGCGATGGAACAAGGTCCTGAAGAGGATCGTCGCCTCGCCCATCATGCTCACACGGACGTAATCGCGTTTTCCGGTATGCATAGTTATAACACCATGATGGAATCGGAGCGGGTCCCAGAACGAGCGGCGATGGGAGACGATCGAGATATGCTGGTCATTGAGGACGATCTGGAGTCCGTTCGAGGTGGCGTAACGCAAGCCATGAACAATACTCATCGCGCGGTTCTACATCCCTACGCAAAACTGTTCACCAAACTAAGAAACTCTTGATGGATAACGCATCCAGTTCACAGGTCTTGCATTTGCCAGTCGATGGAATTCTAAATCGCATTATCAAGGCACAGTCGTTCGTTTTAGGGATAGGGACGGTGGGCGATGCCGATCCGTCGGTCGTTCGCTCAGTGATCACAGATACGGTCGCTCGATGTTCCGAAAAGGCACGTCGCAATGCCATTCTCATCACCGTCCGTCCGCCGAACGATTTGCGCTCCGACGAAAGAGTCGAGAATTTGAATTTCCACGAGGCTCGTTGGTCTTACTTTGCCGACGCCAACGCGGGGACCAAGTCATGGCACGCGCAGCTAGCAGATTTGCCTCGCTGGAAGCAAGAATTCGGGCTGATCGTCTTCGATTTGGGGGCTATATGTCTCCCCATGATGCCGCGAATTGGTAGACTATGCGACGGAATCGTGGTTCAAATACTGGACCCATCAAACTCGAGGGAAACAATTCAGGCGTTGAAGTCACTTCAGAAAAATCGTCTGACGATTCTCGGGGTTTGGTCGGTAGAATTGAATTCCCGGAACATCGCAGCGTAACGTTTGTCTGCTTGATCGACGTTTGCCTGCTTGATCGACGTGGTTTCCGACTACTTAACCTCATCAAATTTGGGTATGACTTATGGTCCGTTGCTTGGTAACCGGTGGGGCTGGATTCATCGGCTCGCATATCGTTCGCGGACTTTTAGACGCTGGGCACAAGGTACGTGTCCTCGATAATCTTTGCACGGGCAAACGAGCCAACTTAGAAGAGGTTTCGGATCGTATCGACTTCGTCGAAGGGGACATTTGCGACTCAATCGCCGTCCGCGAAGCGCTTTCGGGGGTCGAAAGGGTATTTCATCAAGCGGCCTTGGCGTCCGTGCCACTCTCTTTGGAGCGTCCTTTGGACACGCATCAGGCTTGCGCGACCGGTACACTTAATATGCTGCACCACTGCGTTCAAGCGGGCGTCAAACGCTTTGTTTACGCGGCCAGCAGCAGTGCCTACGGAGATCAGCCGACCTCGTCCAAACGCGAGTCGGATCTGCCTATGCCACTCTCGCCTTACGCTGTCGCAAAGCTATGTGGTGAGTACTATTGCCAAGCCTACTATCACAGTTTTGGCTTGGAAACGGTTGGGATTCGCTATTTCAACGTGTTCGGCCCACGTCAGGATCCAGATAGCCCTTACTCGGCAGTCATTCCGCTTTTTGTTAGTCGAATCCTCAACGGACAACGGCCGCTCATCTTCGGCGATGGATTGCAGTCTCGCGATTTTACTTATGTTGCGAACGTCGTGCACGGGAATCTGCTGGCTGCGGAACGACCCAATATTGGCGGTAGAACGTTAAACGTCGCCGACGGTGGACAAACCACCTTGCTTCAGTTGCTAAAGATTTTGGGGAACTTGCTCGGCAAGTCCATTGAGCCAGATTTTCAGCCAGCTCGACCAGGCGATGTACGGGATAGTCTTGCGGACATTTCACTCGCTCGAAAGCTGCTCGGCTACGAACCTCAAATTCGACTGGAGGAGGGAATCAAGCGGACCATCGCTTATTATCGATCCATCGTTGGCGAGTATGCTCATTAGAACTTCGAAAAGTTGAGATCGTAACAGCCATCCATGATCGTTTTCTCGTTGGTCGTTTTGCTGATCGCTTTGTTGCCTCTTGCCATGTTTGTCAAAAATAGCATGGTGTTTTCGAGAGCAAGTTCGGCGCCGGAGCAATTGCATTTAATGCACTCCGCAAGGGTCAGCATTCTCATACCGGCACGCAACGAGGCCGCCTCAATAGGGCCCGCGATTGACGCCATCTTGTCCAATGACCATCCGAATTTTGAGGTACTGGTCCTCGACGATCACTCCGAGGATGAAACGGCTGGCATCGTCCAGTTGATGGCGGCTCGCGACCACCGACTTCGGCTTGTTCCGTCCAAAGCGTTGCCCGTGGGTTGGAATGGAAAGCAGCACGCGTGTTGGCAATTGGCAAATCAAGCGCAGTACGAGTGGCTTCTGTTCTTGGATGCAGACGTTCGGCTGTCGTCGGATGCGGTTACACGTTGCCTGGCTGAGCAGAATCGCAGGCAGGCTCCACTTGTTAGCGGCTTTCCCATGCAAGAGACTGGAACCGTGGCCGAAAAAATCCTTATTCCACTCATGCACTACGTATTGCTCGGCTATCTGCCAATCGATCGAATGCGGTCTTCACTCGGAGTTGGTTTGGCTGCGGGTTGTGGGCAGCTCTTCCTGGCGGACAAGCAAGTATACATGTCAGTGGGGGGCCACTGGGCGATTCGTGGTTCCCGCCACGACGGTATTCAATTGCCTCGAGCTTTCCGTCGGGCTGGACACAAAACAGACATCTTTGATGCGACGGATCTTGCACGCTGCCGAATGTATACGTCGACCAAGGAGGTTTGCAACGGTTTGCTGAAGAATGCGACCGAGGGCATTGCGAACGCGCGTTTGATCGTTCCATTCACGCTGCTCTTGATTGGCGGCTCGGTGCTGCCCTGCCTTGCATTAATCTTGGGGTACTTCACGGGTGCCTCGTTGATCGCACTGTCGATTCTGTTGGTGGCTTGCGCCATCTCCTTTGTACCGAGGTTGATTGCGTGCAGTCGATTCCACCAGTCCTACTTGGGTGCAGCGCTGCATCCGTTGGGAGTGGCTTGGTTTGTGGCACTTCAGTGGATCGCACTGGTCCGAAAGCAACTGGGGTTAACCACCAAGTGGAAAGGCCGGTCGTAGGTGTGGTGGCCGACGCTGCTCGTGGCCGACGCTGCTAGCGTCGGCTCGGATGCTGGCAGCATCCGCCACGGTGTGAGTCTTGGAGTCCTTACTTGACAGTCTCGTATGATGGCAGAGATGAATAGCCAACCCAAAGAAATACAAGCTCATTTAGCTACTTTGCCGATGCACTTGGCAGAACGCACTTGGTTGAGAGCCAATGGCAAACCGGACCATCGAGGCGAACGCGTCCTGTATTGGACCCACCACGCACTGCGATCCGATGAAAACCCAGCTCTGGACGTTGCGATCCATTTGGCCGAGAAACTGAAACTGCCCCTGCTTGTCTATCAAGGACTTTCCGAACACTACCGATTCGCTTCGGATCGGCACCATACGTTTATTCTTGAAGCCGCTCGAGACTTGGAAGAGAGCTATGCCAAGCTGGGGATCCAGTATGCGCTGCATTTGGACCGCACAGGAGCTCGATTTCCGCGTCTGGCCCGACTTGCGAGTTCATCGGCGGTGATCGTGACCGATGACTTTCCAATCGAAGCCACCAAGCAATGGACAGAACGACTGGCGCAATCCAATTCGACTTCCGTTGTTCTTGTCGATACCGCATGCATCGTCCCTACGCGACTCGTGGGCAAAGCGTACGAACGCGCTTTCGTATTTCGCGACGCGACGGCCAAGCTCTATCGTGACCGAGTGAATCGCGAGTGGCCAGCTACCAATACCAAGGTTTCGCCCGCTCCCGTCCCTTTTGAGTCGTTGAAACTTGCAGGTCGGTGCTTTGCCACGCTTGTATCCGAATGTGACATCGACCATTCCATTGGGCCCGTTTCGGATACACGTGGAGGCTCCTTGGCTGGATATGCTCGCTGGCAAGCGTTTCGAAGGAACGGACTCCGCGGATACGCAAAGCGTCGAAACCAAATCGAGATCGACGGAGTCAGCCGCATGTCTGCCTACCTGCACTATGGAATGGTTTCCCCGTTCCGTATTGCAAGAGAAGCGTCGGCGGATGGTGCCGAAAAGTACCTCGATGAGTTGCTGATTTGGAGAGAGCTGGCTTATGCCTTTTGCTACTTCCGAAATGGCTTAGATCGAAATAGCTTAGCTACTGAGGCCAGTCTTCCAACATGGGCAATTGCGACGCTAGCCCAACATGCCAACGATCCTCGAACTTGTTTGTCTTGGGAAACACTCATTCGCGCTAAGACAGGCGATCGGCTTTGGGATGCAGCCCAGCGAAGTTTGCTCAAGCATGGGGAATTGCACAACAACATCCGTATGACTTGGGGCAAAGCCATCCTAGAGTGGTCCAACGGTCATAGACAAGCTCTCGAAAGGCTCATAGACCTGAACCATCGATACGCGCTAGATGGTCGCGACCCTGCTTCGTATGGTGGCATTTTATGGTGCTTTGGGCAATTTGATCGGCCGTTCCATCCCGAACACCCCATCCTCGGCAGTGTCCGCTCTCGTCCCCTTGACACGCATCAGGGCAGAACGAACTTGGAGGCTTATGAGAAAAAAGTGGATAGGGCTATCGCCCATCCGTCACCGCGCATTGCGATGATCGGAACGGGACTGGCTGGGTTGATGTGTGCAAGGATCTTGTCCGATCAAGGTCTCAATGTGAAGTGTTTTGAAAAGTCGCACCGAGTAGGTGGAAGAGCCTCCACTAGAAAGGTAGAGGATGTGTGCCAGTTCGATCATGGTGCTCAGTACTTTACGATTCGCGATCCTTTCTTAAGACCTTATCTGGAATCATGGTGCCAAGACAATCACGTCGCCGAGTGGAAAGGCCATATCGTTTCGATCGAAGAATTTGGCAAATTTAGGGATGTTGCGCCGGTTCAACGCTATGTCGGCACCCCGAGCATGGAATCGCTCGGAATACACTTGTCGCAGGACTTATCGGTCGCATTGGAAAGCGAGGTCGCGAGCGTCGTCCAAGAAAAAAATGGCTATCGATTGATGTCCAAGGAGGATCGATTTCTCGGTGATTTTGATGTGGTACTTTGGAATTGCCCACCAGCTCAAGTTGCAAAGCAGTTGCCTTTGCGTTGTTCGTGGCGAGAGGAGCTCTCCAAGGTCGAAATGGTCCCTTGCTGGGCAGTAATGTTAGCCACCGAGCGTCGCTGGCAAGTTCCCTTCGACGGTGCTTTCGTCAATCAAGGGAAACTGGGTTGGATCGCTCGCGACTCCAGCAAACCCTCTCGATCCAAGCATGTCGAGACTTATGTTTTGCATTCTACCGTGGCTTGGGCGAAAGAGAATTCGGATCTTTCCAAGGAACAGGCGATCGAATCCCTCATCGAAGAAGCCGAGAAGGTAACGGGGTTTGCAATGCCACAGCCTTGCCTCGCAAAATCGCACCGCTGGCTCTACTCAAGGCCTACGGAATCATTGAAGCAAAGTTCTCTCTGGGACGATGACAACCAACTCGGTGCCTGCGGAGATTGGTGTGGTGGCCCACGTATCGAAGGGGCATTCAAAAGTGGAATGTCGCTTGCAGGACGGGTCTTGGGCTGGCTTCACGAACGAACGATCGCAACGTCTGCCACAAATGCAAATTCATCCGCAGTCA
>JBBRJI010000068.1:0-14034 GCA_038219625.1 Pirellulales bacterium
TTTGTGTTGGTGTGGTCTGGATCGAAACGAAGTTTCATTCCCGAAGGCAAAGACTGTGAAGGTTGAATCGGAGGCGAGGAGGGATTGCGAGGTGCGTTGGCTGTCGGTCTCGCTACGTTCGGCTCTTGCGGAGTCTGAACATCCGTGGAGACCGAAGTAGCATGTGTCGATGTCGCTTGCGAGGCACGATTCTTTAGATAAGCCCTCAAAAATGCCTGATTCACTTCGCTCATGATCAATCAATTCCATTCAATCAAACGTGGTGCGTTTATCTCTAGTTTCCGGGAGGATATCCAATCGAATTGCCACTTTGGGAAGGTGCTATCGGCGTGTACGGAATAGGAGCCGTCGATGTTTGTGGGCTGATACTCTGATATCGGTTCGAACCGTTTGCAGGTTGCCGAATCAACTGTGTCGTTGGATTTGGATTGGACAGCCCTTGCCGACCGCTGAGTGCGTTTTGCTCGTAGGCAGGAATGGTCAATGCTGGATATTCTTTAGGTAGCGGGGGATAAGGCCTGCCTGACATCATTCGACCATCAGTCACGTTGTTGGTCTGGAAAGCGCTGGTGGGGGATGTCGGATAGTTTTCGGAAACAGATGAAACACTCGAAATGGGACTCGCTGGAACGCCTTGAGCGATACTTCCAGGGAGTGAAGGGACATTCCAAGAGTTTGGTGGGATGTTCTGTTTGCCACGTTCATGCAAATCGATCAACTCGCGTGTGGTCATCGAAGGTGAAGAGGTATCAACTATGACTGAGCTCGTTGCAATCGCGTTACCGCTACCGCCTGCTGATAGGTTGGTATCGCCCGAAGGAAAGCCTTCTGCAACAGGCTGAGTAGGCTCCGTAAAGGCCGAATTGGTTTGACGCGAGTTCGCATTGGCTGCAAGTCGCGGTTCGGGGAAACGGATACCAGATTGGGCCATGTGATTCGCTGAATCCTTATTTTCTGAGGCAGAGTCGGTTTCCCCAGTATGCAATGGTTTTGTGCTAGGAAGCAACAGCATGGGTGGCTTAGCTTTAACGAGCAACTGTTCGTCATCCGAAGTGACTGTTGGAGCGTTTCCTGTCGGCTCGTGAGCGTCTTGACTGGCTACCGAGTCGGGGGAAAGATCCAACCCGTTCGATGGTTTAGCTAGTTCGGGCAAGGCTGCTATGCTGTTTGTGTTGGACGAATCCGGAAGGCTGGCGAGCGACGGTCCCAAGTCTATCGGCTTAAGCACAATCGAATTCGGCATCGGGGGTAGAATCATTTCCGCTTTGGATTCCGCGACTGGCTTGTGTGAGCTCGGACTTGACTGTGGGCTACTTGAAGCGATGGTATCTTTCGCATTCGTCTTCGTCTCCTGAGTATTTCGGAGCACCAGCAGACAAAGGGCCAGGATCAACAAGCCAACGGCAATATTGTACGGCCGATTGCTCTTGGTAATGGACTTTATCGGCGCAGGACTGGTGGCGGAGATTTCCGCAGGAACGAATGCAACACTCGAGGTCGTCTCTTGTTTATTTGGTTGTGACTCGTTGGTCTTGAATTTGCCCATTCCGCCAACGATGCTCGGTTGAACATTTCTTAATGAGAACAGTACTGGTACTGATCCAGTTCCAAGTCCTTGCGGATTTTTCTGTTGCCTGATGGATTCGGACATTGGGACGATTCCTTTCGAACCAAGCAGCCCTTTCAGGGGCCCATTAAATGAGTTCATTTCGAGCCAATCGCATCCGAGGATCGGATACGCAAGGGCAGACTATTATCGGATATCGGTTGGATGAATTCGATTCTTGAGTTTTTAACGATCAGAGAGTCTCGGCAAAATGCGAAAACTTTTCTGCCATTCCTTGTTCCGGTCAAAGGCACGATCGCCTTGTGGAGGCTAGAAATGCAGTCTTCCTAGGGGAAGACCAATTTCAAAAAACTGCGACTGGCAATGGAGCGGATCGAGTTCATTTGAAGTTGCATTCGTAAAAACTCAGCTTATTTCTGAATTCTCAGAATCCAGCTAAGAATGGAGGTCGAGATTGAACCCACCCATTAGGGGTGCTTCTTAGCCATGAGTCAGTTTCATTTCTGTCCCTCAAACGCCCAACAATCGTCATAGTTCTCATTGGATACCTGGCTTACGCGGCAAGAAAAGTTGAAAATTGCGAAGCGAAGTGGGGGAATCTTTCCTACAAAGTATCATCCAAAGAGGCAGTGGATTGCGACTTCCAAGCGAGAGAACGAATGACCGGCAAAAAAAAGAGAAAAGTACGAAAACTAGCAATGGAGTCGCTAGAGTCTCGGCGCGTCATGGCCACCCTCCCGTACGGAGCAGAAGCTGACGACACTGGGGAATTTATGCTTGGGCGGGTCGCCGTAACGCCAGTTTTCCTTGAAAGCGATGGAAGCATTGATGCGAGTACGGAAAATTGGACGCCAAGTCATATCAATCAAGTCCTGAACAATATTCAGACTGGATTGAACTGGTGGACTCAGCTTTTAGCCACGAAAAGCTCCGTGCACACCCTGGAATGGGTGATCGATACGACGTTTACCTCCAACCTAACTCCCACGCCTTACGAACCGATAGCCAGGAACTCGAACGCCTACACCATGTGGGTCTCGAAATTTCTGAGCGATGTTGGATTTGCTAGCAGTTCGAATCTCGACGACAACGTTCGAGCTTTTAATAACTCACAACGGGAGAAACTGGACACGGATTGGGCGTTTACCATTTTCGTAGTGAACTCCCAAAACGATGGGGATGGTAGTTTTGCTCCTGGCGGCTCCTTCACTTGAGCCTTCGCGTTTGGGGGAGGACTTTTCTTGGTTGTACCGTCGACTCGTCCTGCATCGACTTTCACCCATGAAACTGGCCACATGTTTTGGGCCAGGGACGAGTACATCGGAGGTGGGAACTACAATCAACGGCGAGGTTATTACAACGCTCAGAACACCAACGCAATCGACCTCAATCCGACCCCGAACTTCCAGCAGGACTTGAGCATTATGTCTGCTGGCTCAAACCTCCAGTCGGCTTATAGCTTGCTCGTAACATCGGACGCAACACTCGCGCAGCTCGGTTGGAAGGACAGCGATCAAGATGGCATTTTTGATGTATTGGATGTTCCGCTGAAGCTGGAGGGGACCGGCCGATGGAATAGCGCAACGAACTCGTACCGTTTCGTAGGCCGGTCCGTCGTCCAGACATTAGCCAATCGAAATACTTCGGGCACTCAAAACGATATTACGCTCAACAAAGTAGGCAGGATTGAATATCGTATCGGCAACGGTGCGTGGACGACTTATTCTACGCCGAACCAATATACGGTAGACCTCGATCTCAATATTCCGTTGGGGGGAGTGACTACTGGACGAATTGAAATCCGAGCGATCGACCCTCGAATTGGAATCACGAGCAACATCTTCAGCGGTCAAATTGGGCCAGCCCCTGATACGACTACGAATCCAGGCATCCAAGGATTTGTTTGGAACGACGCTAATCGAAGCAACTCTTGGGGGACCGACGAGACTGGATTGGCAGGCATGTCAGTTACTCTTGTAAACGCAAGCAACCAACCGGTCGTACTCCAGACCATTGTTGAGCCAGATAATTTCCAGACAGGGATTTTTAACAATACGATCAGCGGTGTTCGGCTGGATGCGATTGGGGAAGATACCTCCGGAACCATCGGTGTCTTTGACGATCCGAACGCCTCGACCGGAATCAAGATTTTCAAACCGTTCTCTTTTTCCGCAAACAACTACGTCGACGCGTTTCGCGGCAATACCCAACAGTTGCGAGTTCGCTTCGACAACCTAACATCCTACGTTTCGATCGACGCAATAGCGGTCGCGGACAATACGGATGCGCGGATCGATGCCTTCGCAGCGGATGGTTCGTTGATAAAACGAACAGACAAGAAAGGATTGATCAATGGACAAAAAGCAACCCTGGATGTGGGAACCGATACTGCGCTGATCGCTTCGGTCGTCGTTCGCGGCTTTAATAACTCCTACGTAAAGCTCGACAACCTGCGTTTCGGCCCAAAGGCTACTGTCAAGACGGCTAGCGACGGAAGCTATTCGCTTCCGTACTTGCCTGCCGGCACCTACAACTTGTTGGTGCAACCGAGTGACCCTGGTTTCGCTTTTACCAGCCCGGCAACGGGTCTTCAAACCGTGGTCTTGGCGAGCAATGGCATTCAATCGCATATCGACTTCGGACTGACCCGTGTGCCGAGTCCTTGGCAGAATCAAACCCTAAATGAAGATGTCGACAACCTTGGAACGGTCGATCCCCTTGATGTCTTAATCCTGATCAACGAAATCAATCGAAATGGCTCTCGTCCCCTTGATGGTTCAGGCTTGAATTCAACCCCCTATGTCGATGTCAACGGTGATCGCGTTCTCGGGCCGCTCGATGTCCTTCAAGTCATCAACTACATCAACCGAACGTCTACTGGCGGCGCAGGCGAGGGAGAAACTGTTTCGCTCGCCATGATACCAATAACGAGTTCTCCGTCTCCCTTTGCCTCCTTTGTTTTGGATGCGAAGGCCGAACAGCCTACGACCTGGATCGTTTCGAGTTCGAATGTGCGCGGCCGACGCGTCTCGAGTGGTCCGGAACAATGCGGCTGTCCTGCGTGCACCTCTTTTGCTCCAAGCGGAGAATCCAGCCCTGCCATCATCGACATCGCCACGGCCAGCAATTCCAAACAGCCAACCGTTAAACAAGCAACGAAACTTGACGATTCACTGACGAGCACGGCCTTTGAAAGCCTGGATGACTTTCTTAAAAGCTGGGTTGGGTAAGGAGTGACGGAGTAAAGGAGTGACGGAGTGTGGGAGTGACGGAGTGACGGAGTAAAGGAGAGTGGGAGTGATGGAGAGTGGGAGTGATGGAGAGTAGGAGTTTCTTGACACTTCTCGTCTAACGCCACCAGTAAAGTTTCTCGTTCCCGGGCTCTGCCTGGGAACGCACTGCTCCGGAGGCTCTGCCTCGCTTCGCAATGCAAGCGAAACACGTATTCTTGACGATTCGGCAGGCAGAGCCTGCAAGTCAGTGGGTTCCAAGGCAGAGCCCTGGAACCAGTCGGTGGCGATAGGGGAGTGGGGGAGTTTCTTTCCTTTTATCTCGCTGCGGCTTTTAATTCAGCGAACCGCTTGCGCATCTCTTCCAAAACAGGCTTTTGTTTTGGATCCGCGACAAGGTCATTCTCTTCGAGCGGATCGGTTCGCAGATCGAATAGCTGTTCCTGTTTGAAATCGGGCCAGTAAAAGTACTTCCAGTCTTTGCGGACCAACGCTTCCGACGAAGGAATGAAATTGATGTCCTTGATCGTGGCGTGCTCATAAAAATATTCGTTTCGCCAGACTGGCTGCTCTTTGGCTCGGTACAAAGGTGCAAAATCGTGGCCCTGCATTCTCGGCGGAGCGGCAATGTTGGCGGCCCCAAGAATCGTTGGCGCGAGGTCTGCATTCAACGTTATTTGATCGTTCGTCTGTCCGGATCGGTCCTTTGGCATTCGTGGGTCATGCACGATGAGCGGTACCCGAATACTCTCCTGATGCGGATACCACTTGTCCGCCAAGCCATGCTCCGCGTGAAAGTATCCGTTGTCCGTGGTGAAGATAACGAGGGTGTTTTCATACAGCCCTTGCGACTTCAACTCAGCGATCACTTTACCGCAGGTCGCATCGACCTCCGATGCTAGACGGTAGTAATTCTTCATGTACTCTTGATAGCGTTCTGGGGTATCAAAACGCCAGTGCCAGCGGTTTCGTCCTTCGTTTTTCTCATTCGCAATGAATGGCGGTAGCCTCTTGAAGTATTCGTCGGTCGACGTCTTGGGAACAGGTATCGTTACACCTTCGTAAAGCGACATGCTTTGCGACTGCGGCAGATACTGTTTCGGATTGCCATCTTCGGCATGCGTCGCAAAAAATGCCAGTGTCAAACAAAAGGGTTTATCGGAAGGCCTTGATCGCAGGAACTCCATTGCATCGTTTTCGTTCCGTTGAGTTACGTGGATTTCCGTTCCATCTTTTTGCTTCATCCAGTGGGTGCCGGCATACGATCGACCAAAGTCAAAATTTTCAAGTGGGAATTTTCCATTGTGCCACTTTCCAACATGCCCCACAAAATAACCGTTGGCCCTCAAGAGTCCCGGATAAGTCTCTGACCACGGAGTATCGAACGCTCCGAACGCTTTGTTTCCATGTCGAGACATCCATTGACCAGTGAACAGTGTTGCGCGACTGACGCCGCAGATCGAGGTTGTGACATAATTGTGCGTGAAGCGAATTCCCTCTTTTGCAAGCTGATCCAGGTTAGGTGTTTTTACCACTGGATTTCCGGCGCACCCAAGCGTGTCATGCCGCCAATCATCCGCGAACAAAACCACAATATTCATGGGCTTTGTCTCGGCCGAGACACATTGTCCAATCCAATGAAACAGGACAAAGGCAAGGGTAAGTACGATCTTCATGGAAGGCAATTCTTTCTGTGCTTTATGCACGCTGTATTTCAAAGTTAGCCGAGTTCGGTATCAAAAGATCATGAAAATTGAACTCTGTAGAGATTTAGAATCGTACCACGCTTGGGCGATGGACAATGCCCCCGAGTTTATCTCGGGGGATCTTTACCTTCTCTCTAGAACAGATGGTCAAAACCCATGGCGTGAAGCCAAGCGGATGGCTACTGCCTAGACAGTGGGGTGACCTTAAGTCGCAGCGTTTCGCTTCCACGTTGGACAACGATTTCCGTTTCTTGGCCGACCTTTAGCGCCTCGATGGCGTACGTGTAGTCGTAGATGTTCTCAACTTTCCGACCTGCCAACTCGATGATGATGTCCTTACCTTGCACACCCGCTTTGGAGGCTGGACCGTCTTTGGCCACGCCAGACAACATGAGGCCCTTGATGTCCCCTTGAGAGTAGTCTGGAACTGTACCGAGATAAGCGGTCATCATGGCTCGAGCCCCCTGCCCTTCAGGAGCTTTCTGGTCGTGAAATTCGGGGATCTCCTTCGAACTCGCAAGCGATCGGGCTACCAACCCCATCAGCTTGGCCGTCTTGGCAGCCCCTTCGTAGTTCAATAACTCTGGGGTATCGCGCGGCGTGTGGTACTCGGAGTGCGATCCCGTGAATGCAGAAAGAATTGGAACTCCCTTCAAAAAGAAGGTCGAGGCATCGGTAGGCAACGCACAGTCGTTTTGCAATGTCAAAGGCAAGCCGACCACGGCGTTCCGCTTTTCGATTTCTTGAGTCCACAGTGGTGAAGATCCAATCCCTTGCAAAACAAGATTGTCCCGCAATCGCCCAACCATATCGAGATTCAAACAGGCGACCACCGTAGGATAGAGACTGTTGGCTTTTTCCGTCTTAGGCAAGTTGGGGTAAAGCTCAAAAAAATGATCGGCAAAATAGGCGGAACCGAGCAATCCAAGTTCCTCGCCAGACCAGGCCGCAAACAAGATGTCGTGTTCCATCGTTGACTTGCCCAAGCGCTTTAGCTGCGACATCGATTGCGCAATTTCAAGCATAGCTGCAACGCCCGATGCATTGTCGTCCGCCCCCCGATGCATACCTTGCTTTTCCTCTTCCTTAGCCATACTACTTCCACTTCCGCCAGTGCCCAAATGGTCGATATGCGCACCGATAATTATCACTGACTTGGCGGGTTTATCGCCCGCTTGAAGGCGTCCAATCGCGTTCACCCCTTCTCGCATGATTTTCTTGACGTCAATCGTTGCACTGACTCGCACCCCCGGCAATTCGAATCCCATCATCATTTCGCCGCGATCAAGGTCCTTTTGCAGATCCGCTAATTTCTCTTTACTATCGGCAAACCAAGCTTCTGCAA
Organism: Pirellulales bacterium; assembly: GCA_038219625.1. Classification (GTDB taxonomy): domain Bacteria; phylum Planctomycetota; class Planctomycetia; order Pirellulales; family Pirellulaceae; genus JBKCUI01. Next base: position 7,849 of record JBBRJI010000068.1, read on the forward strand.
CAGCATCCGTTACGCTGATCGCCGCGATACTGGAACCCGATAGACCGCCATCCATTTGGAGAGGTACCAACTGCTGGCGAACCATGCTCGTTGGACCGCTGACAACGATGATCCCCTTTGCCCCCCGGTCGCGGGCCGCCATGGCCTTGTATCGCAGAGAACTGAATCTGGCAAATTGCTGCCGGCGTTCTGGGCTCACTTCGGACGGCATTTGCCTTAACATCATAACCCATTTGTTTTCCACATCCAAATGGACGTACGAATCGTATTCTGGTTGCCCTTGGTCGGCGGGTGCAACAATACCATATCCCGCGAAGACAACTTCAGTGGGTGCCACCGTTCCCGAATTCGAAAAAACCAAGGGCCGCCAATCGGAGTTGACGGCCCAGGATTTGCCCCCCGAAGTCATCGCATTGCTATCGAGCAGTTCGACTCCGGCAGTAAAAGGGAAATTGTAAAAGTAGGTACCGTTGCTGCCCGCAGGCTCGAGTCCCAACGAGGCCATGTAACTTGCAACATACGAAGTGGCTAGCTTTTCGCCAGCGGTCCCTGTAAGCCTTCCACCCAATTCGGGGCGGCAAAGATAATCCACATGGCGACCGATGTCGCTAGCGCGATAGTCCACATCGTTAGCCTTGACAGTTGCAATTGCCTCAGCCTTTGCAGATTCGATTTGACTGGTGGTCGGAGGCTTAACTGCGCTACCATCCACACCATCCACTTTTTCATTCGGCGCTCCCAGTTCAAGTACCTCGCGGGCCGCCTTGTCATTCCAATCTGCAATGAAGATTTGAGATTTTTTGTTCGGAGTTCGGTTCGACGTCCAAGCCAGTTCTTTGCCATCCGGGGTAAAGACCGGCAAACTATCAAAACCATCCGTGGTCGTGACCCGCACTGGCGCATGTACTCCCTGGGCATCCACCAGATACAACTCGAAGTTCGCAAAGCCATGCACGTTGGTACCGAAGATCAGATAGTCTCCACTTGGATGAAAATAGGGAGCCCAACTCATCGCGCCAAGCGACGTCAAGCGTTTGACGTCGGTGCCATCGAGATTGGCCGTGTAGATTTCAGCCGTTGCACCGTCTTCTGAAAACCGTCGCCAGCAAATTCGTTTGCCATCGGGCGAAAAGAAGGGACCGCCGTCGTAACCGAACTGATCCGTGATGCGTTTCACGTCGGTGCCATCGCTCTTCATAATGTATAGATCAAGGGCAGTCGCTGGATCGTTTTCAAAGAGCGTCTTCTCGCGTTCGTTCAGTTTGGATTGATAGGCGAGTCGATTGGACGAAAACGCGATGGTCAGGCCGTCGGGAGAATACGAAGCTTCTGCATCGTAGCCTTGGATACTTGTGATTTTCTTGTACTGATGCGTCTTGCGATTCCATTCCACGAGATCGAAGTTTTCGTCGTAATCCCATGCATAGCGTTTTTGCTTGCCCGAGGCTCGCTCCTCAAACTCTGCTTTCTGTTTCTCAATCGATTCCGGATCGAACTGTGTGGAAGCAAACAGAACGCGATCGCCATCTGGGTGAATCCACGCGCAAGTTGTCTTGCCATATCCCGGCGAGACTCTTTCCACGTCTCCGGTCTCTCGATCCATTAGATAGATTTGATAAAACGGATTTTCTTTATCGCGTTCACTTTGGAAGACCATCCATTTGCCGTCGCGACTGAAATAACCTTCGCCAGCACGAACGCCATCGAAGGTCAGTTGCCTCGTCTTATTGAGAAAGGTAGCTTCGGTTGGGCCCGCTTCGGTAGTGGTCTCGCTATTGGCCTTGACTGGCGAGTCCTGAGCCAATGCCGGGCAGACTAAAAACCAATGGAGGGCACATCCGACGGCCATGGCGCAGATCGGGGTCTTCCAGCAAAGGAACAACATTCGTAGGTTCATTTGAATCGTTTTTTAAGGGACGGAAGTTAGCTGCCGTCATTGTAGCCTTGGTGCCAGACTATTCCCAGCGAGGAGTCCGTAGAACAAACCACTGGTGTTTCTTCCATGCTAAATTTGGACGTAGCCGAACTCGCCAAGAGTTTGGACGTAGCCGAACTCGCCAAGAGTTTGGTTGTGTAGGACGAATCCACTGGGATTTACCTCTTGAAGTCGCCGAAAGCCAACGCGGCTTCCACTACGCAACAACCCCAACTCTTAGGCTGCATAGAGCACTAAGGCGATCGGCAGACAGAAGACTACCAGGCCAGGCCACCGTGTGGCACGCCCAAAGCGATGGGCGTGTGGACCGTGTGGCACGCCCATAGCGATTAGCGCGATTAGCGATGGGCGTGTGGACCGTGTGGCACGCCCCTAGCGATTAGCGATGGGCGTGGGAAGTGTGGCAAATGACTCTAGCGATTCACCACGCCCTTCGTACCTCAGAGCGTGCCACCCGTGCCAAGCGTGCCAAGCGTGCCACCCGTGCCACCCGTGCCACCCGTGCCACCCGTGCCACCCAGTTTACAGGTAGATTTCAAACTGCCCCTCGCCTACGTCAGGCAGCCCGTCGGTCATCTTGACCTTGACGTCTAAGCTTTTTTCGGTCCGCCTTGCTCATTGGCCGTCCAGAGTAATCATCATCCCCATCCTCATCGTCGCTATCTGGTTGGGTCGAGGGGATTTGTTGTCCTTGTTTGATCGGGACTGGTCTGGCCGAAGAGTTAGCATCTTTTTTCGCTGAATCCTCGGTTGGCGGCTTGAGTTTTAAGCCATCCAACATGCCAAACAGGCCGCGTCTCCCTGATTTGGAAGCCGGTTCATCCACGCCTGTTTTTTCCGTCTTTTTAGCAACGACCTTTTGTTCGGAAGGTTCCTTCGGTTTTCTTGAAGCAAACGAAAGCCAAGACTTCTTGTTCCTTCCGGCAACTCCCTCTGATTCTTGTTCTCTTGCTGCTTTTGCGATGGGTTGCTTGGTTTGAGAAACCGTTTGTTTGGCAGCGGCCCCGTCGGATGCGGCCGCATCGTTACGTTGCTGAGTCTTGCTAAATTTGGAAATCCAACCGCGTTTGGACTTAGGTGCCTCCGTGGCAACAGCCTCCTTGTTGGAGGGCGTCGGCTGGGACTTTTCGTTCGATTTCCGGGACCAAAAGGATCGCTTATCGGACTTCGGAATTGCATCGTTCTTATCAACGTCAATCTGTTTCGATTCGAGCCTCTCTGACTTTGCAATGGACCGAGGGGCTGCAACGGAGTGAGGGGTTGATACGGATGATTTCACTTCTAAATCACGATTTCCTCCGATTCCAAACCAGCCACGCTTCTTGGTTAAGCCTTGGTCTTCCATCGGACCGTCGTCTTCACGAATTGGATCCGCGTCCAGTTTTTCGTTGCGTTCAGAACGCTGGGGAATGATTCCGAATAGCCGGCCCTTTGGTTTCGAAGGAATCGTCTTGTCATCAACGTCTCGTGGCCTGACGCTCCGCCCAGTGGATTCGCGTTTGACGGAATTCGCATTGTCGATGTTCTCCTCGAAACCATCCGACCCAGCATTGCGTAGTCGAGACCAAGGCATTTTCCATTTTGATTTCCCGGATGTCGCCTGCAAACCATTTTGTTCGTCCAACTCACCAAACTCGTCAACGCTTCGTTTTCTACGTAGCGACAGTTTGGGTACCTTCCATTGGATCGGTGCAAGGTTTGCGCCGTTCCGCACGAGAAAGCGCTTTTGGGCATGAATGTACGTTTGACGCAAATAAATTCCGGAGGCTTGAAAAACTGCCAAGATTCCTCCCAGCAAGCTGCCCCCGACAACCAAGTCAATCGTCGCTGGTGACCATGAAATTTTGAGAAGGCCTGTCCCCAATAAGGCGGCGAGCGCCCAAGCTATCAACCCAAACAACCAACTCACAACACTCATCGGAGCGGATTTGAGTTCGCTGCATAGTCTTATACCAATTACGCCAATGATGGACGCAAATGTAGCCAGAACCAGAGGCCAGCCAGCATATCCAATCTCTCGCCGAGCCCAACCGTCAATGCTTATCCCCAATAGCAAGAGCCCCGAACTGGATGCTTCGAAACTAGAGAAGGCGGCAGCAATCGCTAATACAACCCAAATGCGGTAGCGGGCACGGTAGTCGTCAAGCTTGTGACGTCGAAGTTGAAAAATCATCCAAGCCGCAACCGCAGTCAGCATCCAGAGCTGGCAAGTAAGCCACTGAGCAATACTATGGGGTGATCGCAAATGAAACAGTTGAGCAATCGGAACAGTCACGAATCCAGTGGGCGAAGTATTCGGTGCAGCATTCAAGGCGGCTCGTGTGAAAATCCAATAGTGCGAAAAAAGCAGGCCACCCCACAACATCCACATGCAGGACAAAACGATGGACAACGTCCCTCGACGGACCGGAATCAACTGCACCATGCGCTGCTGGCACGTTCTTCGGACAGCTTGGCTATAACCTGGATCGCGATACCTTTGCGTAAAGTCATCGTCATTGGGTGATTCCAAATTCTCGCGAGTTCGGGATCGCTTTTTGGCGCGCACACTCTCGACGGCAAACTCAGAATCTGCTGCGACGGCATCCAACATGACACGTCGGCGCCGATCGATTCGACTGGATCTCGAGAGAGGCATGCGGCGATTGCTCTAGGAATTACATGGTGAATGAAGGGAGATTTTGGTGGTATGCTCGTCGCATTTTTGTTGCCTGAAGTCAATGTCAGGTCGTGAAAAAGCAAGACGATTCATGAACGGAGGCCAGTGCAATAGCTAGCAAAGCTTGGAATAAGTACGTTTTTAAGGTAAAACATGCTGACTTCATGTTCCATTCAGGTTTGCATGCGAAGATGTGCGTTAAGGCGAGGGGCAGACAGAAAACAACCAGGCCACACCACTGTGTGGCACGCCCAAAGCGATGGGCGTGGGAAGTGTGGCAAATGACTCTAGCGATTCAACACGCCCTTCGTACCTCAGAGCGTGCCACACAGATTATAGGTAGATTTTAAACTGCCGCTCGCCTAAGAACAAGAATGCAAACCCAGACATCGGATGCGCAGCGGAACTGCCGCAATGAACATCAATTGAAAGTCATAAAATGAAGCTAACCTTCGGCAAACTTGCAGGAATTACCCTGATCCTTGGTGTCGTTTTGGGAGGAACGATCTTCGCTTTGCGAAGAACGCCCCGGGGCCCTGGCAGAGCAGTGGCTCATTCGCAACGGCCAGAAAGCCAATCGGCAATCGAATCGTCGACCACCCTGGACGAAGCTTCAACCGCGGACGGAACCGACATCGTTGCTACAAATGACATCGTTGCTACAAATGACATCCTTGCTACAAATGACATCGTTGCTACAAAACTGATCGCTTCTGCCAACACGGTTGAAACCCGGGGTGCAGCGGAATCGTCAATGGAATGGTCGCGGTTTCGCGGTCCGAATGGGACTGGAGTCAGCACCGACGCGTCCATCCCTACCGAGTGGAGCGACACGCAAAATCTTCGATGGAAGACAAAGCTACCTGGACCTGGTTCCTCAAGTCCGGTACTGACCGACACGCACCTCTTCTTGACTACCTACACGGGGTATGGCGAAGAAGGTCGGTCCAAGGGACAGATGAGTGATTTGAAACGTCAACTCCATTGTATCGATCGCAACGACGGAAAGATCACTTGGTCCAGAAGCATCGACGCATTGCTTCCCGAGGATCCGTATCAGGGAATGGGGCTCCCCGAACATGGCTACGCCACCAATTCACCGGTCACCGACGGGAAATCGGTGTTTGCATTCTTCGGAAAATCAGGTGTGTTTGCATTCGATATGGCAGGCAACGAACGGTGGAAAGTTTCCGTAGGGACCGAATCGGGTAATCGAGGTTGGGGTACAGCAGCTAGTTTGACACTCTACAAAGATATTCTCATCGTCAACGGTTCAGAAGAAAGCCAAACGATTTTCGGCATCAACAAGAATACCGGTGAGATCATTTGGAAGGCACCAGGTGCTATTTTAGAACTGGCCTATGGAACCCCCGTCCTCGCTCAGGTGAACGATCGAGACGATTTGGTGATCGCGGTACCAAGCGAAGTATGGGGACTCAACCCCAACACCGGCAAACTGGTCTGGTTCGTAGAAACAAAGCTAACAGGCAATCTTTCGCCAAGCGTGATTTTGGACGGCGATACCATCTACGTCTTTGGAGGTTATCGTTCGTCAGGCAGTTTGGCGATCAAGTTAGGTGGCAAAGGGAAT
>JBBRJI010000069.1:0-13979 GCA_038219625.1 Pirellulales bacterium
GGACCGACAGCCTCGGCTTTAGCGGCACCACAACCGATTGGTGCGCCCCGTGTGATGCCCGCGGCCCAAAGGATGCTAGCCGACAATCAGCTTTCGGCTGGTTCAATCCCTGCAACTGGCCCTGGCGGTCGATTGCTGAAAGAGGACGTAGCTCGATTTGTTTCTCAAGCGGCCACGACAGCTAATTCCGTTGCGGTCGGTGCAGGCGTTGCGGCAGCACCCGCTGCGACCATCGTTGCGAAGGCAGCAGCCAACGTTGCAAGCAAATCCACACCAGCTTCAACGCCAACGGTAACATCGCAATCCTTGATGCAACAAGGCGCTCCCAATCGAAGCGAAGAGGTCAAGCCGATGAGCATGATCCGCCGAACGATTGCAACGCGTTTGGTGCAAGCCCAACACAATGCCGCTTTGCTGACTACGTTCAACGAAGTCGATATGCAACCCGTCATGCAACTGCGCACTAAGTACAAAGATGCATTCAATGAAAAGCACGGAGTAAAATTGGGCTTCATGTCGTTTTTCGCCAAAGCTGCATGCGAGGCGTTGAAGCGATTTACGTCGGTGAATGCAGAAGTTCGCGGCAATAACATCGTCTATCGCAACTACTGCGATATCGGGATTGCCATCGGGGGTGGCAAAGGGCTGGTGGTGCCGGTTCTTCGAAACGTTGAGAAGATGGGCTTTGCGGAGATCGAACGCAGCATCGGTGAGTTCGCATCGCGGGCACTTGCCAACAAATTGATGCCGGACGACCTTGAGGGAGGCACCTTCACGATCAGCAATGGTGGCATCTATGGGTCCTTGCTTTCGACTCCCATTGTGAATCCACCGCAAAGTGGCATTCTCGGCCTGCACTCCATCCAAGACCGTCCGATCGCGTTGAATGGCGAAGTAGTCATTCGCCCAATGATGTACCTCGCGTTGACCTACGACCATCGCATCGTAGACGGACGTGAAGCCGTATCGTTCTTGAAAACGATCAAAGACGTCATCGAAGACCCGTCTCGACTTTTCCTAGAGATCTGATCATGATGCAACTTGGTTTTGTTAGTGCCATTCTCCCGGACCTATCACTCGAACAAGTATTCGAGGTCGCTTCGTCGGTCGGTTACCGTTACGTAGAAGTCATGTGTTGGCCACCGAGCAAGGCAGATCGACGCTACGCAGGCGTGACCCATATTGACGTCGCTGGACTTAACGAGTCGTCTCAATCGTCGATCCAGGCTTTAGTCCAAAAGACGGGCGTTCAAATCAGTGGCTTAGGTTACTATCCAAACTGCCTTGCACCGGACGCTACCGAGGCCGAGCGAAGCGTTGAGCATCTGAAACAAGTCATTTTGGCAGCTCCGAAGCTGGGACTCAATCAAGTCAACACCTTTATCGGACGCGATTATACCAAAAGCGTGGACGACAATTGGCCGCGGCTCATGTCGACTTGGAAACCCATCGTGGATCTCGCCGAAAGTTGTGGCGTTCGCATTGGCATCGAAAACTGTCCCATGCTGTTCACGAAAGACGAATGGCCAGGGGGAAAGAACATTGCATCTTCGCCAGCCGTTTGGCGACGATTGTTTAGCGATTTAGGCAGTCCTAACTTGGGACTCAATTACGATCCATCGCACATGATCTGGCAATGCATGGATTACTTGAAACCCATTCGCGAATTCATCGATCGGATTTTTCATGTACACGCCAAGGATGTGCGAATCGATCGGCATCTGCTGAATGAAGTTGGGATTTTCGCGCACCCAAACCTGTACCATTCTCCCAAGCTCCCAGGGCTTGGGGAAATCGATTGGGGGCAATTCTTTTCGATCCTTGGGGACGCAGGTTATCAGGGGCCTGTCTGTGTCGAAGTCGAAGATCGGGCTTATGAAGCGACGTTGGAGAATCGCAAGGAGTCATTGGCACAAAGTTATCGATACCTGAGCCAATTTGTTGGGAAATAGCCTTCTTATGCCTTTAATCTTTGTCGGATGCGCTCGGCCATGCGTTCGAGGTCTACATCTTTGGTTAAATCCTCTTGCGTTTTTCTGCAAGCGTGCATGACCGTTGTGTGGTCTCGACCGCCAAAGTACTCACCGATGTTTTGAAAGGATAGATCCGTCCATTGACGCATCAAAAGCATCGCCAGGCCGCGTGCGCGGACCACACTGGATTTGCGTCCGGGGCCTCGCAACAACTCCATCGTGATTTGCATTTCCCTGGCGACCGCTTTCGCGATGTCCGAGGCGGAAGGCGCCTTTGCAATTTGCGAGTCCACCAGCTTGTCAATCAGCCGTTTGGATTCCTTTTTGGTCCGGTCCGGGCTCACGCGATCTTGGTGCGACCAACGAATTAGAATGCCTCGCAGTTGCAGCGGCGATATCCCATCCTGCAGTTGACACGCGATCGAGTCTAAATCTTGATCGGTGATTTCTATCTGCGAGCTTGCCGCCAGAAGTCGCAGGATTTCAAGTCGTGTCTCGCTGCCCGGCAACGAGACCAGCAAGCTGTGCCCGCCATTGAGACGGCTGGATAGCGAGGATCGCAACTTCGGTACCAGGTTTGCAAGCTCCGAGGCTGTGGCAATGATGGCACCACCGTCACTGGTCAAACGCTCAATGGTCGACACCATTTCCGCTTGCGCTGCCGGCTTAGTTGCCAGTTCGTGGATATTGTCTACGACCAAGCAGTTGCAGTGGCGATGAAGCTGACGAAATCGCTCCATGTCGTCGGCCTCAATGGCTCGAGTAAATGCCTTAGCAAAGTCCGATCCGCTGGTTAGTGTGACGGTTCGGTTGTTGGATTCGTTGGTCCATCGGGCCGCAATGGTTAACGCGAGAGCGGTTTTACCCGCGCCGCTTGGACCGTAGAGGTGCAGGGGTGATCGCGAAACGAGCTGCTCAATTCCGTAGGGGGAAAGGCATTCCACAACAAGTTGGTTTTCGGGACCAGCCACAAAAACGTCGAGAAGGGGAGTTGCTCCGATGAGACTGGCGAAGGAGCCCTTGCGCAATCGAGGTTGCTGTAACGTAATTACGGTTACTGAATTACTAAGCAAGTTCATCGGTGCCGCGGTTGGAAAGCTTTTATGCAGAATGTGTTATTCTGCGGTATCTAAATAGGGATCCTGTCCCATCTCCCTTTGAATTTTAGTTCGTTCCTTCTCGTGGTACAGCAATGCCATTCGATCTCGGAAGTGTTTCCGCTCAACTTTTCGCTGGGCGGCCCTGAATTGTGCCGCTTGTCCGTTGAGCGATCCGCCGGATTTCCCCTTTAATTTCAGCTTTTCGGCAGGTTTGGTGCCAAAACCGTTTCTAAGAATATCATCGTCCATGGACAAAAATTGCCGATACGTACCCGGGTCACCTTGTCGGCCACATCGACCGATCAACTGCCGATCGATCCGGGCAGCATCGTGCAACTCCGTACAAATCACCATCATGCCACCGATTTCGCGAACGTCATTCTCGAGTTTGATGTCGGTCCCGCGACCGGCCATGTTGGTTGCTACTGTGACCTGTCCACGACGGCCCGCGTTGGAGACGATTTCGGCCTCGCGTTCGATTTCGTGTGCGTTGAGGACTTGGACCTGGACACCCGCCTTGCGAAGCATATCGGCCAGGATAGCGGATTTGTCGATCGAGCGCGTTCCGATCAACACGGGCCGACCCACTTCATGAACCTTGAGAACCTCTTGGACGATGGCCTGAAACTTTTCGGTCATGTCGCCGCAGACCATGTCTGGTAGACGTTGCCGTTTGGGTGGTCGATTGGTCGGGACCTGCACGACCGGTGTTTTATAGATGCGACGGAGCTCACCAGCGCTGCTTGCCGCAGTGCCGGTCATTCCAGCCAAGGATCGATATCGTAAGAACAAATCCTGAACGGTGATCCGAGCGGCTTGTCCAGTCGGCACGGTCACTTCGATTTTTTCTTTGGCTTCGATGGCTTGGTGGATTCCGTCCCGCCACTTTCGCCCTTCGGCCAGACGTCCCGTAAATTCATCGACGATTACGATTTCGCCATCGACGACAACATACTGTCGCTCCAGGTGAAAGTCGCGATGGACTTTGATGCCGCGTTCGATGTACTCGTACAAATCGACGAGGGCTGCCAATCGGATCTCTTCGCTTCGAGGAATAGATCGAACGAATTGACGTCCCTTGGAAGTCAACTCAATCTTGCGGGTATCTTCCTCGATGGTGAAGTGTTCCTTGAGCACGAACGACCCAACGTGCTCCGCAGCCCATTTGAAGGTAGCAATAACAACTTCCCTGGACTCATCGCCCAGCGACCCGATAATCAATGGCGTTCTCGCCTCGTCGATCAAAATGCTATCTGCTTCGTCCACTAAGCAGAAATGCATGCCGCGTTGAACGGGTTGTTCGCCAGCCGACGTCCAACGTTCTTGGGATCCGCTTCCGAGGAAGTCGTCGACAGCTCGTCCTTGTGCCCGCATCAGCAATCGGTCTCGAAGGAAGTCGAAGCCAAACTCTTTCGCGGTCCCATAGGTAATGTCGGTGGCGTAGGCCTTTCGTCGTTGGTCTTGATCGAGTGGCGTTAAAACCGTGCCAACGCGCATGCCGAGCAAATCATAAAGCGGCCTCATCCATTCGGCGTCTCGCTCCGCCAAGTAGTCATTGACCGTAGCAAGGTGAGCGCCCTTTCCGAGCAACGAGTGCAGGGCCAGGGGCAAGGTGGCCGTCAGTGTTTTCCCTTCACCGGTCTGCATCTCCGCAATGCACCCATGAAACAAACAGATACCCCCGAGTATTTGCGCATCGTAGTGGCGCATATTGAGCGCTCGACGCCCAGCCTCGCGTATCAGCGAGTAGACTTCGGGGAGCAGTGTCGAAAGTGGCTCGCCACTTTTGGATCGGTAGACCAGCGACAAAGCTTCTTTGCGCAACTGCGGCTCGGACAATTCTCGCCGGTGGTTTTCCCAAGCATTCACCGCCCGCGTTTGCTCCAGCCATTGATTGATCTTGTATTGAGCCACGCCTGGCAGCGACCAACCGGAGGACACATGCGGACGGCTCGGCAAATGAAGTTTGCGGTCGCCACTCGCTTGGGCGATGACGTCTTTCGATGGTTTGTCGGGTGCAGGGTCAAGCAAACTGGACATGGATGATTTTGTGTAGGTCCCGCCAGCCTGCGGGGATGAAGTTCACTGCAGTTTCGGATGGCCGGTTTGGTTCTATTGTAAGCATGGCAAAGGAAACCGTCTTTGGTTTCGTTTGGGCATTCGTTCCAAACTGCTTTGGTTCTGGCATTTTGCATACGAAAATCCGTCCCTGGTGGTTTGGGAGGTCTGCGAAAGATGTGCCGCATGTTCCCTTTTATCCTCAGATTCCTAAGGATATTACCGATCTAATTATGCGAACGGTACGCAAGCCATCGCTTAGCGAGAAAGAAATTATGAGAAAAAACCGAATTAAGTTGACCCTGATTATTGCCTCTCTGTGTGGAACTGGTAGTTCCGCTAGCACATACGGGCAAGACTATTACACTTCAGGCCCCATCTCGAGCGTTGGTCGCATCGGTGACGGCGGCGTACAAGAAACTGCTACTGAGGCTGCCCTCGGCGAAGACGCAAGACCAGTTGCGTTTCGTTCGAACTTAGTCGCAGACGATGGATTAGGCGAGTCCTATTCCAACATCAAATTTAGAAGTGCATCTTACGGTTCCGAATCCATGGGGACCTCAGAATATGCCGGTTCCTGCGGGGCTGCTCCATGCGGCACGTCAAGCTGCAACATCGGTTGCTCAGATAATTCATCTGGCTGGTTCGAAAGCGAAACGCTTTTGTGGTGGCCCAAGAAATTCGGCGGAGGACCGCTGGTCGTAGGTGGGAACAACCCATCCGTTCTGCCAACCACGCCGTTGGCTGGCGGCCCGACCACTCCGATCGGCAATGAAATGGTAGTCGGCATGCGGCTCAATATGGGCGTATGGGCCGATTGCAATCAAAACTTCGGGATCGGAGCTCGCGGTTGGGGAATCCTCAGCGATGGCACCAATCGGACTTTCACCAATGGCGGAAACTCAACCGGCATACCGTTCTTCAATGCTTCCATCCCCGCTCCTGATACCTTCTTGGTCAATGTGAGTGCGGGGGTAAACGGTGCAAACACGGGCACAATTCAAGTCAAAAACGACTTGGATCTCGTCGCTGGCGAATTGTATGGCAGGGCGCTGCTGCTCCGCGATGGCAAAAGTCGGGTCGATTTGCTCGGCGGCTATACCTTTGTTCGGATGGATAGCGAATTAGGGCTCAGGAGCCAATTTACCGACGGAATCACGAATACGATTCAGAACGGAACCGTAATTACCACCCAGGATACCTTTGGGACAAAGAACCAGTTTCATGGCGGCCATATTGGCTTGCTAAACGAAGTCTCTAAGGGACGCTTCACGTTCTCGGCGATGGGCAAAGTTGCACTAGGCAACGTTCGTCAGTCCAGCTCGATCAGCGGTCGATACACCGAAGTTGCCCCGGGTGGTGCGAACAGTACGGAATCTCGAGGGTTGTTCGCACAGAACGGCAACATCGGAACGATTACTCGAGATCAGTTTACGTTCTTGCCCGAAGCGAATGCCAAGATGAAATACCAACTGGGACGAGCACAATTGGGAATTGGGTACTCACTCCTCGTGTTCCCAAGCGTTGCGATGGCAGGCGACCAAATCGATCGCAATGTGGACATCGCCAACATTGGCGGCACCTTGGCCGCTCCTGGGGCCAGACTTGTCACCGACACATTCTTTCTCCACGGTCTAGACCTCGGTATGACTTTCTCGTTTTAGACTTGGTTCGAACCGTTCCACAGACTTCAAATGCGTTCGTCCTCTCAGTTTGGGGATGAGCGCTTTTTTGCCTCTCGGATCTTTAACATCACAATGATTCCAATATTAATAAACGATACAGGTCGATGGTTGGATCGGTTTAGTGAAGTTCTCGACCGATGGGAGTCGATTCTAAATCAAGTGCAGGCGGACTACATTGTTGGCGACTACTCGAATATTGCAAAACTGAGTTCAGCCAGCGAGAGTATCCACGCCGAAATTCAGCGTTGTAAGGATGATCGAAAAGAGCTGTTGCGACTTGCGACCGATTTGGGTTTCGGAACTCATAGTCTCAAAGGACTTTCCGTTCAGCTCGATTCGCAATGGCCCGCCCTTTGGACCCATCGAATCGCCAACCTGGAACATCAGGTAAGTCGAATCCAACAGTTGAGCATGGGCTTATGGGTGACAGCCTTTCAATCGAAGTCCTATATAACGGAATTGCTTTTGATTCTGGCAACCGGCACGACGGAGCGGGCGACGTATTCAGCCAATGAATCGCACGCTCAAGAAGGTGGCTTTCTGATTGACGAAGCAGCATAGAGTGGAAAGACACAGATGATTGAATGACCATTGATCGAAATACAGCCGCAATCACAATGCCGGCAGGAATTCACGCATGAGCTTATTCAGTGCCATTCAAGGCTCGTCCAACGCACTGCGTGTCAATCAGCTTGGATTGCAAGTTGTTGGCAACAACATTGCAAACGTCAATACACCTGGTTACATTCGCCAGGAGCTTATTCAATCACCAGCTCGCGGATACAAAGCTGGCGACTTGATCATCGGACAAGGTGTTCAAGCAATTGGGATCAAACAAAAGCTGGATGCCTTTGTCATCGACCGACTCCGTCAGACCCAGAGTCAACTTTCCCATCAAGAGCAATTGGAGGGGACCAATTCTCAAATTGAAAGTTTGATCAACGAGCTAAGCGACAAGGATTTCTCCTCCAACCTGAGCCGCTTTGCCAATGCTTTCCAAGACGTTGCAAATCAACCTGGTAGCGACTCCGTTCGCACGCTCGCCATTTCGCGAGGGCAGGAATTAGCCACTCAACTCAGGAGTCTTTCCAAGAGTGTCGATGACATCTCAAGTCGCAATCAGTCTGAGATTTCCGCGGCAGCGACCGATATCAATCGCATCGTTCAAAGCATTGCCAAACTGAATCAACGCATTGTCGAGATCGAGGGAGGCGCTCTTTCCAATTCCGATGCCGTAGGGTTGCGAGACGAACGCCTAAAGGCCTTGGATGAACTCGCGACCTTCGTCGACACGACGGTTACTGAGGAACCGACCGGAGCGGTCACGGTTTTTGTAGGAGGCGATTATCTCGTAAGCAACGGAATCCCTCGCGAAGTAAAAGCTGCCTGGAGTACCGACGGTCAGAACAGCAGTCTTGAGATTCGACTGGTCGACACGGACATTGGGTTGAAGGTGACAGGGGGGAAAGTTAAGGGGCTCTATGAAACAGCCAACACCGCGACCTCTTCGGGGTTCAAAGGTAAACTGGACTCGCTAGCCTCAGATGTTATCCGTGTCGTCAATCGCCTCCACTCGCAAGGCCAGGGCCTCAAAGGAGTTGGCATTGCGACCGGCGAGACCGTTGTGAAAAACACGTTCGGACCGATCGAGCAGTCCAACCCAAATTTGGACATCGACAATGGCTCGTTTGTGATCGAAGTCAAAGATGGGAAGACTGGTAAAACGAAGACGATTGATATTCTTATTCGCCAGCAAGGACTCCCAAGCGATACCACCGCCCAACAACTAGCTACTTCCATTGATGGCATCGACGGGATTAGCGCGAGAATTACCAACGGCGGGCGGTTCGAGATCAAATCGGACTCGGAGGCCATCAAGTTTAGTTTCGCTAACGACACAAGCGGTGCCCTGGCGGCTCTCGGGATCAACACCTTTTTCCGAGGTGACTCAGCATCGACGATCGAAGTCCGCCCCAGCTTAGTCGCAGACCCATCGTTGCTCGCCGCGAGCCTCAAGGGTGTTGGCAATGGTGCCGACAACGCGATCCGAATTGCCGAAGCCTTTTCCAAATCAACGGACTTGCTCGGCGGACGGAGCATCAACGCGCTCTACGACGAAATGATTGCGGGTACCACACGCGATATCAATTCTCAGAAAGGCATTACCGACGGACTTCGGAATTTTCAGCAAACGCTCGAAGCCCAGCATCTCGGAATTTCAGGCGTCAACTTGGACGAAGAAGCAGTCAAGATGCTCCTTTACCAACGGGCGTTTCAGGCAACGTCGAAACTGATTAGCGTCGCGTCGGAAATGCTGAATACTTTGGTCAATATTATCTAGCTCGTGAATGCCATCGAACCATGTTAAGTTCCTTCTATCCTGTTGTTGCTGGCCGAACGAGCGACGCTCTTTCTCGATACCGTTCGCTTTACCAAGTCCAGGTAAGCAAACTGGGCATTCAGCAGCTCGAGGACCAACTTAGCTCTGGAAAACGCTTCAGCCTGCCAAGCCAGGATCCGACGGCAGCCATCCGTGTTATCGGGCTTCAGCGCGACCTCGAATTTCGAGATCAAACACTCCGAAATCTGGACTCGTCGCAGAGCTATCTCAATGTAACCGAATCAACACTAGGCAACGTACAGGATACGCTGATTGAGATTCGAGGCCTCGGTGTGGAGAGCGCAGGCAACGTCAATAGCGACGCCGAACGCGAAGGTTGGGTCAACCAAATCAACGCCACCCTCGAACGCCTCACCGCCGCGGCAAACACCCGCTACCAAGATCGTTATCTGTTCGCTGGTGGAAATCTAGACACACCAACCGTTTCGAAATTGCTCGATACCATCCAGTTTTCAGGAAATGATCTCGACTTGTTGACCATCGCCGACACCGGCGAATACATTGCCCACAATGTGACCGGCCAAAAAGCCTTAGGTCTCATTTCAGACGGCGTCGTTTCGCGTGTCGATTTGAATCCAGCCGCCATCGGTCGAACCCGACTAGCCGACCTCAATGGCGGCAACGGAATTTCACCGGGTGCAATCCAGCTTTCGAATGGTCTTGAGCGAGTGACTGTGGAACTTTCGGGGGCGGAAACCCTTGACGATGTGCTCGAGCGGGTTAACAACGCCGCTCCCCTGAGCGGTCGAAACGTGCAATTCAGTCTCAACAACGGGTCGCTGGTGGCTGGGTATGCCGATGGTGGATTAGGACAATTGCATATTCTCGAGTCCGGGACCGGAAGAACAGCAAGGGACCTTGGAATTCTGACGGAGACATTGCTTGCACCGCTGCCGATTACTGGAACGACGCTCGACCCAATCCTTAGGCCGACCACCCTACTCTCCCAGCTCAATGGGAATACAGGCTTGATCGCCAACGATGGAATTCGTATCGAACAAAACGGCAAGACTTACAATATTTTGCTGGGTACGGCTGTCACCATTGAGGACTTGACGAACATAATCAACGGCTCAGGAGCCGCAGTTCGTGCCGACATCACTCCTGATGGCCGAAACCTAAGAATACGTTCTACTCAAAGCGGGGCTGACTTTTCGATTGGAGAAAACACCGGAAATCTAGCCGAAAGACTAGGTTTGCGGACGTTTCATCAGCAACTGAGGTTAGACCAACTGAATTTCGGTCAAGGAATCCACGCTACCGATGGTCCTGACCTGTCGATTCAACGAAACGATGGCAGCGAATTCACCATCGATTTGGTTGGTACGACAACGGTCCAGGATGCCCTGGATCGCATCAATAATCACGTCAACAATCAAGATCCCGCAACGAAGTTAACGGCAAGCCTGAATGCCGTTGGTAATGGCATTACCATCGCGTCAGCCGTATACGTTCCTAATCCGCTCGGACCACCGCTGACAACCACCCCTGGCCCTATCAAGGTGCGAAACGCGGGAGGTAGCCAAGCAGCCTTTGGACTCGGCTTGATCCCCAAGGGAAGTCTTGAGGCGGAAGCTTCGCTCGTGGGAACAACGTACACCGTCGTTGGCAAAGACCCGAATCCTCAAGAGGTAAAAGGGGTTTTTAACTCATTGATTCGCTTGCGCGAAGCCATCTCGTCAAAAGATACTTCTGCGATTGCCCGAGCCGTGGAATTGGTCGATGCAGATCTGTCGAGACTCTCGTTGAGCCGTGGCTCTCTCGGCGTTCAGCAGCAACGTATTGACGACCTGAAAAGTCTCCAAGAAGACAATCAGATCGAATTGAAAGCGGACGAATCCCGGAACTTCGATGCGGACTTCGCCAAGACCATTACCGAGCTTCAAGCAAGACAAGCCTCCTATGAAGCCAGTTTGAAACTGCTTGGAAGCGCCTCGCAGTTGAGCCTGTTCAATTATCTTTAATACCGTTGGCGAGCGAGGCCCTTCGCTCGCTCGCGAGGGTAAGGCTGGGCTGTTAAAACTTTGCAATTGCTCCCGTAATAGCAAAGTTGTAACGGCCCACTCCGCTCCCCCCGCTACGTCAGCCAACGCAATGAATGCGTTTTATCATGCTCTGTCTTGTTTCCGCCGATCGCTGATAAGGTGAGAAGCAATTCATCTGGGCGCAGTTCCGCCTTAACCCAGCCGATGGGTTGGTCGTCCGCAAAGTTGTATCCTAGTGCCGGCAAGTTAATCAACCAAAGCTTTTCACGCTGCTCGATTCGCCATTGATGCGAATGTCCAAAAACAATTCCTTTGACATGCGAGTGTTTTTGGGCAATTGCAAGCAATCGTTCCGTATCCAGCAAATCGCCGTCTCGTTGTCCAAGCGTGTGATGGACCATCAATACGACAGGCCGGGTTGAATCGCTTCCTAAGAACTTATCCAACCAATCTCGCTGCTCCTGTCCCAAAAATCCTGGTGTTTTATCCACGTACATCAACGAGTCCAAAACAATCCAACGTTGCGGTCCCAGGTCGGCAACGGACACGTGCTTCTTGCCAGCAAGCGATTTATCGATAGGCTTGTCCTCGAACACCCTCCAGAAATTGGCTCGATCGTCATGGTTTCCTAATGCGATCTCCATTTTCATTTTGCTGGTGATCGGTTCTAAAAGTTTCTTAAGCTGATCGTAGTCTTCCTTTTTTCCGTCCAAACGAGCCGCGTCACCGCACAGCAAAGCAAATTCGGCATCGGAATTCAAAACCTGTTTTGACGCCTCCACTAGATTATTATACGGACGGAACCCTCGATACTCGTGGCTGGGATCGGCATGCAAGTGCGTATCTGAAAGCAAAGCAATTTTCATTGCGCCAGTCGTGCCTTGGCCGAGGGAGACATGACGCAATGACAAGGCCAAAGTAGAAGCTCCGAGCGATGTCAAAAAATGTCGTCTGGGATTCATATTGCCCCCCTCATAATGGGAATACCGGGGTGAACACTATCGTAAATGCTGCGTAGCCCAATCGAGTCGATCTGAATCGACTGAAGTCCACCATCGCAAAGCCATCGCAAATGATCATCGAGAGGGCCATCGATCTCAAGTATGATTCGATCGGCTTCATGAGAAATGATTCGAACGGCATCCGGAATCCTAACCATGGATTGGCTTTCCGGGACCAAGGCCTGAACGCGATGCACCAAGCGAACCTCGCTCAGGTCGATGTTTCGAACCACTTGCCCCCTTTTCAAGATTGCGGCATGACCGCAAATTTCCTCGATCTCACTTAACACATGCGAGCAAAAGGCTACGGTGGTTCCTCGTTGGTTTGCTTCTCGTACCAGTTTCAATACTTCGGCACGAACGGTGGGGTCGAGATTCGCTGTGGGTTCGTCCAGAATCATCAGACGGCACTGGCAACTCATCACGCAGGCAATGGCAAGCTTTTGGCGCATGCCAGTGGACATGAACCCCACTCGGCGACCGATGTCCAGTTCGAGTCGCTCGGCGATCCCAAGAGCAAGTTTTTTGTTGCCACGTGGGTGAATGGCGGAAAAGAAATCAATGCAGTCACGGCCTCGCATCATTCGAAACAATTTTGTCTCGGCGGGCAAGTAGCTTACGCGCTGCCTAACACGCAAACTATCGTGCTCGCAATCCAATCCATCGGCTGTCGCGGTACCCGCAGTGGGCCGCAAGTAGCCCATCACACAACGAATAAGAGTAGTTTTTCCAGCGCCGTTCGGCCCTAACAAACCAAAAATGGATCCTTCCGGAACGGAAAGGTTGCACCCATTCAACGCGGCGAAGGTGCCGTATTTCTTGGTGAGACCCGTTACTTCAACTATGTTTGGCATAAATTTTCAAGTCGTCGTGGGTTTCGATATTCCGTTTACTTCAATCCTTGGCATTTTCGATGCCTGTCAACTTGAGCTTGGCCGACGTCACCAACTCACGAGCCCATGCTTTGTCGTCGAACAATTCAATGAGCCCTTTCAACCAGGTGGCGCGCGTCGCCGGTGCGAGATTTGCCTCCGCCCAAATCATTTGCTCTTCTAACGATTCGATGGCCGGATGACGAGCAGGTTTGACTTCATTCGCTATGTTTTCCGACATACGTTTGGCTAAATCGACAATTTGGCGTTGGCGTGGGGTTAGTTTTTCATTCGCAGAAAAGACCGTAGCGAGCGCGTTCAGCTTGCGCTGTGCCAGGATCGAATCGATCGACTGGGCTTTGATGCATTCTAGGAAAGCTTGTTCGACGGCATCCAATTGGTCTGTGCCGCCGCGTTTCGCCTTTTTTTGCATTTGACGAATCGAACGGAGAGAATCGATCTCCCGCAGCAAAGCGTCGACATCGGCAAAACGTGGATCGTTGGGGTAGAGTTCTTGAAACTGCTCCGCAGTCGGTTCAATCGCCAATAATTGGTCTTCGTCCGTCGCCTCCATTGCAATCGCAATCGCTTGATATAGTTTGTTGGCGGATGGTGCTCGCGAAAGCCAAAAGATTCCAAACCCACAAGCGATCAGTGTGGCAACCAATCCGCCTATACTGAGCCACTGGGTCCAAGCGGACATGTGTTCATGTTCCGCCATGCGGATCGAAGATCTACGTCTGTCCTCGTCTTGAACTTCGGTGAAGTTCGTCTTGCCCATGTGCTCGATGCCACTGGGATGTTCGCTCAATTCAAAGGCGGAATGCGACAGAGCCAACCGGGTGCTGTCATCCGGACCAGCGATCGACGGGCTGGACTCACTCGTACCTCCTTCCTTGCTGGG